>JBIJCV010000034.1:0-9321 GCA_044344525.1 Gammaproteobacteria bacterium
ATGGAAACCGGAACCAGCGGATCATCTGCCGCCTGTTGCATGGCAATTCCACTCATCGGGGGATCTGCGGGCTCGCTGCGTCGATGATCTGCGCGCCGGACGCCGACCACACGCCACCAAGCCCGGTCACATGCGCGAGAACGCGCTCAAGGTGCTTCATGCGATGCGGCTGACCCAGCAACCAGGGCGTGAGCGTGAGCGTGAGAACGCGCCCACCCTGCTCCGCAGCCTCGGCATGCAACAGATCAGCAGCATCACAGACCTGATCGGCCCACGACTCTTCGGAGTGCAGGTTATCGACCAGCACGAAGGTATCGCTGATCTCGGTCGACAACGGCATGGACCACAGCGCCCCGGTTGCGGTGTTCCACCGATAGGGCAGCTCATCGTTGACCCAGTCGCAGAAGTAGTCGATGCCGGCGGCAGCGAGCAGGTCGGGCGTATTGGCCGAGTTCAGCTTGCCGGGACTCAGCCAGCCGCGCACCGGTTGTCCGGTGAGTTCACGCAGGCGTCCCACCGAGCGCTGCACCAGTTCGCGCTCCGCAGCCTCATCAAGGCCACCAGCATGCACGGTATCCATCGACCACGAGTGGGCCATGATCTCGTTACCGCGCCCGACGATCTGTTCACGGAGCAGTGGTTCGCGCTCAAACAGGCGCGTGTTGACGGCAAATGTCGGCACGACCGACGCCGCGTCGAGCGCCTTCAGCAGCCGATGGATACCCACACGGTTGCCGTAGTCGCGCAGCGTGTAATGACGCAGGTCCGGATAGGGCATCACCATATTGCCCGGAACTTTCAGCGGCTTGCCCTGCGGGTTGAGCGGAAAAAACTGCAGCGGCACGACGACGAAAAGCGCCAGACCCTTGCCCTGCGGCCAGACCAGCGGGGGACGATCGGTGAGCATGGACCACGCGTAGCGGTCGTGATCGTTGCCATAACGGCGATTCGGATAATCGAGCGGACCGGTTGCCGCGGGGGTGGTCCAGGCCATCAGCGGGCACTCCTGTGCGTGGCGGTGTTTACAGCCTCAATGCTGGCCTGTGCCGCCGTGTAGTGATGCTTGAGGTAGTGGTCGGCGATCTCGCGGCCAGTGGTCACCCACACGTCGGAATGGCCAGTGATGTACTCCAGCGCCTCCTCGAAGGCCTTGAGGCGGTGCGGCGTTGATACCTGGTAGTTATGCGTCGGAATACACATGACGGTGCCTGACTCTGCACCCTCGGCATACAGTCGGTCAAAGGCATCCTTGATCATCTGTCCGTAGCGGCGCGGCTCGATCTTGTTGACGACGTAGGCGATGGTGTCATTGAGTTCCAGCGAATAGGGAATCGACACAAAGGGCTTGCCACTGCGCACATTGACCGGTGTGGGCTGGTCATCGTGAAACAGGTCGCAGGTGTAGGTGCCGCCGGCCTCGGCCCACAAGTCTACCGTCAGTTCGGAGTGCGACAGTGCCGGCGCCAGATAGCCCACCGGCGCCTCGCCCGTCGCCCTGCGGATCGAGTCGATGGAGTCCTGGATGAGCGCCTTCTCCTGCGCTTCATCGAGGCCATAGGTGTAACGCGTGTTGTAGATGCCGTGCGAGAAGAACTCCCAGTTGCGCTCCTTGCACAGCGCGATGATCTCGGGATGGTGATCGATCAGTGCACTGCTCAGCGAGATCGAACCGCGCACACCGTATTTGTCCAGCACACGCATCTGCCGCATGTGGCCAACACGGTTGCCGTAGTCACGAATCGAGTAGCCCGGCACGGCAGGGAACGGGTGCGGCCACGGCGTGCGAAATGCATTGGCCGGCGGATTGAGTTCGTAAACCTCGATGTTGGGCGCAACCCAGAAGGCGATACGCGCCCCGTTCGGCCAGGCGATCTTCGGTCGCCGGTCATAGGGCCAGGGACGGTAGTAGTCGAGCGCTTCCTTGCTGGCAGACACCGCATTGCTCACGCTCAGCCCTCCTTCTGCGCGGCGAGGTAATCAAGCACGGACTGCACCTCAACCACATCGGCGTACTTGAGCATCAGGTCGGTGAGATTGGCAAAGTGGTAGCTCTCGTGCTTGTCGGCCACGCACTGTTCGGGAACGATCGTGCGGTAGCCACGCGACAGCGAATCGACCGCACCGGCGCGGATGCAGCCCGAAGTGGAACCGCCGGTCAGCACCACGGTATCGACCTGATGCCAGACCAGCAGTGACTGCAATGGCGTCTCGAAGAACGGCGATGGCATGCGCTTGTCGTAGATGACATCGCCCGGCTTGATGTCACAGCGGTCGTCGAACTCGGCGCGACGCGAGCCATACTTGATGTTCTGCAGGGAGTCGGGGGTGTTGGTGCGCGTACCCCACACACCGGCATCTTCACCCGACTCCAGGTAGGCCACCCGGGTCCACACCACCGGCCAGCGCAGTGCCCGGAAGCCTGCGGCAAGGCGGTTCACCCAGCTGATCTGCTCGGGGTCGGTCTCATAGGCCGTCGCGAACTCGTCGAGTTTCGTGTAGGCCTTCTGGAAGTCGATATTGACGAGGACCGCCTTGCGGCCAAAGCCGAAGCGGGCGCGATTGGGATTGGCCTTTACATCGGCCCAGATCTGGCGAGCAGTCTTGTTCGAGAGTTCCATGCGGCGTCCTTGCGGGGGGCGGTGTTGGCGTCGGCCGCACCCTACCTATGCCGCATCGGCTCTGCAAGTTCTAGCGCTTCTCCACACTCACCGCCTGCGCACGATTCGGTGCCTGCAGGGCCGCAAAGATCGCCGGCGGGGAATGGTGCGATTCGGTGACGATCACCCCGGCGGCGTAAAGCGCATCCTGGACCGCAGCCGAGATCGAGTGCAGTGGTGCGCCGCCGCCCTCGCCCATGCCTTTCGCACCGTTATAGCTGAATGGTGACGGCGTCTGGATGCTGCCGTAGGCGATATCCGGGATGTTCAGTGCGGTGATCGGACAGTAATCGCTGAAGGTATTGGTAAGCAGATTGCCGGTCTCGTCGTAGTTGAAGCTCTCCATCAGTGCAGCGCCGATGCCGTGGCTGGTCGCACCGTGCACCTGGCCGGCAACGATCTGCGGATTGATGACGGTGCCGCAATCATCTACGGCGGCATAGGCGAGAATCTGCGCGCGACAGGTCTCGCGACTCACCTCGATCACTGCGATGTGCAACTGGGCGGCATAGGTCAGCGTGAGATTGCCGAACTTGCGCTTTGTGTCCGGCACGCTGAACGGTGGCCGATAGACGTGCCGGATATTGAGCGTCACATCGGCCAGGCTCGCATCCAGCATCGCGTTGTTGTTGTTGATGACGTTACTCATCTGCCAGTAACCGACCGCCTTGCCGGTACCGCGGACCCGCACTTCCGGACCCTGCGCGCCGGTACCGAACTCCAGTTCGTCTTCCGCAGCTTCGAGCAGGAAGGCTGCCAGCTTGCGCATCTCCGCTTTCATTTTCTGACAGGCGCCATACACCGCCGACAGGCCGGTGACGGCAAACTGGCTGGCATAGGTACCCGAGTGACCGACGAAGGTATTCCAGGCGGTGTCAAAGCCTGGCCGTACCTGCACAATCCCGGGATCAATGCCGAATTCGTCGGCCACCACCTGCGAGGTGGCAGTCTCATGGCCCTGACCGGATGGCCCGGTGCCCAGGCAAATCACCAGCACACCATCGAAGTCCAGTCGCATGGTGCAAACTTCTGCATTGCCGGAAAACGGCAGATGCTGATTCATGATCTGTGCCTGACCGAAATTGTTGGTACCGGAATCCAGCGTGGTACCGATACCGATGCCGATCAGCCGACCCTCGGCGCGCGCCGCAACCTGCAGTTTCTGCCACTTGTCCCAGCCGACCAGCTGCTTGGCCTTGGCCAGCATCGCCGGATAGTTGCCGGAATCGTAAACGCAGCCATTTGGCGTCTCGTAGGGAAACTCGGTGATGTAGTTGCGCAGGCGCATCTCATCGGCCGGGATACGCAGTTCGTGCGCACAGATATCGACGATGCGCTCCATGAACCACAGCTGTTGCATGCGCGAATAGCCGCGGTTCGGCACGACCGGACACTTGTTGGTCACGGCCTGGCTGAAGTCGATACGGATATTGCGCAGCTTGTAGGTCGCCGGCAGCACCTGTGACCAGATCACGCAGCCCAAAGGCTCGTAACGGGTATAGGCACCGCAGTCATCGATATGTCGCGAACGGACCGCGGTAATCACGCCATGCTTGTCGAGGGCCACTTCAGTATCGAGATAGGTGCGTTCATTGCCATGTCCGCCGGCCAGCAGGGCTTCGGTGCGCAGTTCCGCCCATTTGACGCGCCGGCCGCCGGCTTTCTTCGAAGCCAACGCGGCCAGCGCCATGTACACGTAGTTCCAGATCTTGTTGCCGAAGCTGCCGCCAATATCGTAGGTGCGGATGCGCACCTGGTCGGCCTTCAGTCGCAGACCGGGCGCGAGCAGCTGCTGGGCAAAGCCGGGGAAAGAGTTGTTGCAGAGAAAGTCGACCGTGCCCTGGCGGGTCCATTCCGCCACGCAGGCACTGCCCTCAAGCGGTGTACTCGCATAGCGATGAAAATGCAGGTGTGGAATGCGCACTACATGGGCGGCGTCGTGAAAAGCCTGCTCCACATCGCCGTATTCATAAACGCCATGCCAGGTGCGGTTGGTTTCCGCCGCCTCGTGCAGGATGATCTGGTCGGTGAGCGCCTCCTGCGCATCGACCACCGCCTCCAGCATCTCGTAATCAACATTGATCAGCTGACCGGCATCCATCGCAATCGCTGGCGAAATCGCCGCAATTGCCGCCACCGGCTCGCCCTGAAAGATGACCTTGTCGATGGCCAGCGGCAGGTCACGGATCTTGTCGCAGGGCGCGGGACCAAGCTGCATGAAGGGATCGCATTGCTCGGCGATATCCTTGCCGGTCAACACACAGACCACACCGGGCAGCGCCTCCGCTGCCGCAGTGTCGATGCCGAGAATGCGTGCATGGGCATAGGGAGAGCGGAGGATATAGAGATGCAGCATCCCTGCGCCGAGTTCATCGTCAGCGAAAAGACCGTGCCCGCGCACCAGTCGCTCGTCCTCCTTGCGCCGCAACGAGGTTCCTACCCAGCTCATGATGCGCTCTCCGCTCCGTGCATGGCCTCAGACCACCTGGCCGGGCGACAGGGCCGCTTGAATGGCATCGATCAGCCGCTGGATGTCTTTCTTGGCAATCGGCCGGATCAGCCCGCCAGCCAGCGCAACCAGCTTGCCAAACATGCTGAGATCGCCCTCCCACCTGACCCGCGTACCGCCGCCATCCAGCGCTTCGAGATCAAATGAAGTCAGCATGTTGAATGCGCTGCCCATCACCTTGCCTTTGCCGCTGTAGGCGGCGCGACGCGGTGCCTCTTCGCCTTCGAGAGCCAGCGTGATGACCGCCGAACCGCGAATCTTGCCGACCCCGACTTCAACCGTCACATCGGTGGTGCCGTCGTCCCTGGCCTCCAGGCTGCGGTAAGTCGGCAGCAGGGGCGCGAACTTCTGCGGATCAGCCAGCAGGTCGTATACCTCCTGCGGCGATGCAGTCACAGTGAACTCACCGTCGAACTTGATACCCATCTAGCCATCCCCCCGCAGTTCGGCCGCAGCTGCTTCTATCGCCTTGAAGATATTCTGGTAACCGGTACAGCGGCACAGATTGCCCTGGATCGCCTTGCGGATGTCTTTGGCATCCGGATCCGGGTTGGCTGCCAGCAGCGCGTGGGCAGACATCAACATGCCGGGTGTGCAATACCCGCACTGCAGACCGTGATGCACCGAGAAAGCCTTCTGCAGCGCATGCAGTTCACCGTCTTTCTCCAGGCCTTCGACGCTGAGAATCTCGCCGCCGTCAGCCTGCACCGCCAGCACGGTGCAGGATTTCACGGGGGCGCCATTGAGCTGCACCGTGCAGGCACCGCAATAGGTGGTGTCGCAGCCGATATGGGTACCGGTAAGGCGCAACTCCTCGCGCAGGAACTGCACCAGCAGCAGACGCGGCTCGACATCACGCCGGTACAGCTGCCCGTTGACTGTGACCTCGATGGGCACCAGTTCGATGGCCTCAGTAGTACTCATGGCTTACCTCGACTGTCTCGCCGTGACACCGGCGCTTCGCGGTCTCGATACCACGCTTGACCAGTACATTGATGATCGACTTCTTGAAGGCGATGGAGCCGCGCTGGTCTTCGACCGGATCGCTTTCCGCCACTGCAGCGTCTGCGGCACGGGACAGCGTCGCCGCGCTCAGCGTCTTGCCCCTGAGTTCGGCTTCCGCACCGCGGGCATGAATGGTGGTCAATCCGGCCGAGCCGATGGCGATGCGCACATCCTCACACTGCTCGCCCTTCAGGCTGAGCTGCACGCCGACCGAAATGGTCGGATAGGCGGGCGCACAGCGCTTGAAACCGACATAGGCACCGGCACTGCCTTTGGCTGGCAGCGCAAAACTGATTCCAGTGATCAACTCGCCGGGCTTGAGTTGCGTGACATACAGATCTTCCACGAAGCCATCCACGGGCAGCTCGCGCACACCGCCGGGACCCTGGGTGTGCAGGCGGGCATCGAGCGTGGTCAGCAGCACCGGCCAGTCGCAACTCGGATCGCCCGAGGCCAGCGATCCGCCGATGGTGCCGCGGCTGCGCACCTGGTTGTCAGCGATGCCGTTCGCGCAATCACCGATGATCGGCAGCAGCTTTGCCAGCGGCGAACGGGCGATACGCGCATGCGTGGCCAGCGCGCCTATACGCACGCCGGCAGCATCCTGTGCGATGGTGTCCAGGCCAGGAATACGGCCGATGTCCACCAGATCGGTGACATCGCCAAAGCGCATCTTCAGCCAGACCAGCAGGCTCTGGCCGCCAGCCAGGGCGCGGGCGCCTTCACCGAGCCCGGACAGCTGCTCGATAGCCATCTCGACCGAATCGGCGCGGTGGTAACGGAATGGCGCAGGATACATGCTTGCTTCTCCCCTCCCGGATTGATAACACGAGCCTGCCCCGCGATCCATGCGGCTGCGCGTGCGGCTAACAGATTTGCCGAGAATGGGAACCCGGGCATGCTGGTGCGTGACTATGCTCTGCAACCGGGTTATTGATTACCCTTGGATTCTGAATCAGGTCTGATGCAATGGCGCTCAACCTAGAGGACTACTATCTACCGGCCAGCCTGCAGGAGGCCAGTGAGCTGCTGCAGCGCTACGGTGCCGGGGCGATGGTGGTGGCCGGGGGTACCTTTGTACACGGCCTTGAAGTGCGTGGATTGCTGGCCGAGACAGTTGCCCTCGTCGATATCAGCCGACTCGGCCTGCGCGGCATCAGCAAGAGCAGTAGCGGCGGTATCGCGCTGCAGGCACTCACCACGCTTGCCGAAGTCGCCAATGCGCCGCTGATCAGCAGCAACCGGGCTTTCGGCTGCATCGGCGATGCACTTCACTACCCGCCACGACAGATACTCAACGTGGGCACCGTCGGTGGTTGCGTTGCCGCTGCTGCACCGCTTTACGATCTGCCCGCTGCCTTGCTGGCACTCGACGGACAGGTACACACCAGCCTGACCGGCCGGCAACGGGTCATCCCGCTGAACGAGTTCTTTGTGGGCCTGTTTGAAAGCGCGTTGCAGCGTGGCGAGATCATCACCGCCATCGAGATCCCCGCGCCTGCAGCCCGCACCGCGAGCGCCTTCCTCAAGCTCGAAACCAATGCCAACGATCTGTCCATCCTCAATGTCGCCGTGCGCCTGACGCTGGATCAGGCCGGTCAGTGCGCCGACTGCCGCATCATTCTCGGCGGCGGCGTCGGCGAGACTTATGTGCGCGCCAACGCTGCGGAAGGCGCACTGCGCGGACAGCCAGCCGGCGAAGCGGGCTTTGCAGCGGCAGCCGCCGCCGTGGTCGATGACTTTGAAGCTGTGGAAGATCACCGCGCATCGGCGGCCTACCGCCGCCATATCGCGCAGGTCTATCTGCGTCGCACGCTGGCCTCCGCACTCGCACGGCTGGGTTGAGACAGGATTGCACATGAAAACCATCGCACTGCAGATCAACGGCACGACGCACGAAGTGTCGATCGAGGCGGATGAAACGCTGCTGCAAGTCCTGCGCAACCGCCTGGACCTGACCGGCACCAAGAAAGGCTGCGACTCGGGCGGCTGTGGCTGCTGCTCGGTGCAGGTGGATGGCAAGGTCGTGTACTCCTGCATGATGTATGCAGCCGGCGCATCCGGAAAATCGATAACAACCATCGAGGGACTGGGCGGTGGCGGCACGGTACTGGATCCGCTCCAGCAGGCTTTCATCGATGCCGGCGCCGTGCAGTGCGGTTACTGCACCTGCGGCATGATCATGAATGCCAGCGAACTGCTGGCCACCGCAAAGAACCCGAGCGAAGACCAGATCCGGCACACCATTGCCGGCAACCTGTGCCGTTGCACGGGCTACACCAAGATCGTTGACGCCATCAAGCTGGCGGCCACGCGGATCGCCGGCTGAGCGATGGAGATGCAGACATGAGCCTGATCGGAACAAGCCCGGCACGCCCCGATGCCTTCGACAAGGTCACCGGCGGCAAGGGATTTCCGGTCAACGTCAAGGTCCCGGGCATGCTGCACGCCAAGCTGCTGCGCAGCCCCTACCCGCATGCGCGCATCCTCCGCATCGACACCAGCGCCGCCGAAAAACTTCCCGGCGTAATGGCCGTGCTGGTGCCGTCCGAAGTACCGAAGCGCAAATACACGCCGGTGTATTTCGTGCCCGCCAATGCCGGCAGCATGGTGCAGGACATGCTCATCATGAGCGACACCGTGCGCTTCGCCGGCCAGCCGGTTGCGGCCGTCGCCGCAACCTCGCTGCGCATCGCCGAGCAGGCCATCGAACTGATCGAGGTCGACTACGAAGAACTGCCCACCGTCTTCGACCCCGAAGAAGCCATGCAGCCCGGCGCACCGCAACTGCACGAGCATGCAGCCAACAACGTGGCCGTGAATCCGGTGATCGGCTTTGGCGATCTCGACAAGGGTTTTGCCGAAGCCGATTACGTCTTCGAGGGTGTCTACAACAGCCACCGGGTGCATACCTGCTACATGGAACCGCGCGTGTGCATCGTGGACTGCGACCGGCAGGGCAATTTCACCGTGCACTCGTCCACGCAGCACCTGTTTGGCGTGCGTGAAAAGCTCGCCTACGCCCTGGAGATCCCCCAGAGCAAGGTGCGCGTCATAAAGTCGCCCTACATCGGCGGTGGCTTTGGCGGCAAGCTGGATATCGGCTACATCGAACCGATCGCCGCCCTGCTGAGCCGCAAGACGGGCCGG
>JBIJCV010000035.1:0-9298 GCA_044344525.1 Gammaproteobacteria bacterium
GGCCGGGTGCCCGATGAGTTGAACGTCGATATCGCCGGTCGCATTGGCCGTGCTTTCTGCGAACTGACAAGGCCGCGTACTGTGGTGGTTGGTGAAGACATCCGGCTCTCGAGCCCATCGCTGGCAGATGCGCTGGCCGGCGGGCTGGCTGCGGGCGGTGCTGACGTACTGAGGATCGGCCAATGTGGCACCGAGGAGGTTTACTTCGCCACGGCTCACCTCAAGGCGGGTGGCGGCATCATGGTGACGGCGAGTCACAACCCGGCCGACTGGAATGGCATGAAGCTGGTGCGCGAGGGGTCGCGCCCAGTCAGTGGTGATTCCGGTCTGAATGAGATACGACAGATTGCCGAGTCAGGCCGGTTTTCCGAACCCGCACGACGGGGCTCGGTCAGCAGGGTCGACACCTTCGAGCCCTATCTGCAGCACCTGCTCGGTTACCTGGAGTTGCCAAAACTGCAAGCGCTGAAGGTGGTCGTCAATGCCGGCAATGGCGGTGCCGGGCATGTCATCGACGGCCTTGAGCAATTCCTGCCATTCAGTTTCACGAAGCTGCACCATGAACCTGACGGGCATTTTCCTCACGGCGTACCCAATCCCCTTTTGCCGGATTCCCGACGAGTGACCAGCGAGGCTGTGGTGGCAGCGGGCGCCGACTTCGGTGTTGCCTGGGATGGCGACTTCGATCGTTGTTTCCTCTTCGACGAGAAGGGCAGGTTCATCGAGGGCTACTACATCGTTGGCCTGCTTGCGCAGGCGATGCTGTCCCATGCGCCAGGTGCGCGGATCATTCATGATCCACGTCTGATCTGGAATACACAGGACGTTGTGCGGTCACATGGTGGCATCCCGGTACAGAGCAAGACCGGACATGCTTTCATCAAGGAGCGGATGCGTGTCGAGGATGCGGCCTATGGCGGCGAGATGAGCGCGCACCATTACTTCCGGGATTTTTCCTATTGTGACAGCGGCATGCTGCCATGGCTGCTGGTGGCGGGCATCATTTCCGTGACGGGAAAGCCGCTGTCGGCGCTGGTTGAGGAGCGCATTGCCCTGTTCCCCTGCAGCGGTGAAATCAATCGCCAGGTGCGCGATCCGGAGGCGGTACTGGCGGCTGTTCGTGACCGCTACGCGCCAACGGCGGTTTCAATTGACGAGACGGACGGTCTGAGTTGCGAATATTCGCAGTGGCGGTTCAACCTGCGGCTGTCGAATACGGAGGCGCTGATCAGGCTGAATGTCGAAAGCCGTGCTGATATCGGCTTGATGCAACGCCAGACGGCCGAGATCCTCGCCGTACTCGAGAGCCTGGCAGCCGTCGGCTAGAAGGCATCGGCGGGTCGGCTACAGGCTATTCATGCTCGCGGCGCGGCAGCCGAATGCGCCCAGCATTCCGGCGTGACGATCAGCAATCCCTGGCGGCGCGTCTTGCGCGCCAGCTTCAGCAGGTCGCGGTCCCGGGTGATCAGCCAGCCCGCCCGCACCGAAACGGCGAGATCCAGAAACTTCTGGTCCAGCGGATCGCGGCACATCCAGGGTGCGGCATCGGTTACTTCTGCCAGTGACGCCATGGACTGCCAGGCATCAAGCAGCCGGGTCTGGCGCTCGGGCGCCACCGAAAACAGCCCCGGCCGGGCCAGGACTTCGGCGAACTCGGCATCAGTGGCTGCGGAACGGACCGGCTGCAGCTGCCTGGCCGCGAAGGCCGCGTGCAGCGGCTCCACCACCGGGTCCCGGAACAGCCACAGCGCCAGCAGCACATTGGTGTCCAGCACGGCTAGCGTCGCGGAAGGCCCAGTCATATGAAGCAGGATGCCAGCCCTGATGGCTAAGCGACCGGACGTAACCCGACTGCGTGGCGCAGCTCCTTCATGAACGGCACCGACAGGCTGCGCGCACGTTCGGCACCCTTTTTCAGCACAGCTTCCACATGTCCCGGATCGGCGATCAGCCTTTCATAGTTGCCGCGCGCTTCAGCCAGATGCGCGTCCAGATACTCGAACAGTTCTTTCTTGAGATCGCCCCAGCCGGCCCCCTCGGCATAGCGACGCGCCAGCGCGGCGGTCTCTTCCGGTGTGGCAAAGGCCTGATAGATCTCGAACAGGGTTGAGCCGGTGGTTTCTTTCGGCTGGCCAGGCTCCAGCGAGTTGGTCTTGATACGCATGATCAGCTTTCTGAGCTGACTCGCCGGCACGAACAGCGGGATCGTATTGTTGTAGCTCTTGCTCATCTTGCGGCCATCAAGCCCGCTCAGCACCGCCGTGTTCGGCGCGATATCCGCCTCAGGCAGCACGAAGTGCTCGCCGAACAGATGATTGAAGCGCTGGGCGATATCCCGCGCCATCTCCACATGCTGCTTCTGGTCCCTGCCGACCGGCACGCGGTGCGCCTTGAACATCAGGATGTCGGCTGCCATGAGTACCGGATAGGAAAACAGGCCCATGGTGATGCCCTTGTCGGGATCAGCATCGCCGCTTTCCTCATTGGCCTGCACCGCCGCCTTGTAGGCATGCGAGCGGTTCATCAGCCCCTTGGCGGTGATTGTGGTCAGCAGCCAGGTGAGCTCGGGAATCTCGGGGATATCCGACTGACGATAGAAGACCGACCTGCTGGTATCCAGCCCGAGCGCCAGCCAGGTCGCAGCGACTTCGAGGCTGGACTTCTGCAGCGCATCGGGATCCTGGTTCTTGACCAGCGCGTGATAGTCGGCGAGGAAATAAAAGGACTGCACATCGCTGCGTCGGCTGGCGGCAATTGCCGGCCGGATGGCGCCGGCATAGTTGCCCAGATGCGGTGTGCCCGTGGTGGTAATGCCGGTGAGATGGGTTTCCATGATCTTCGTATGATGCCGGAGTTCGGCGGCGCTGTTAAATCTGTACGCCGCGGTAGCGGCTGCCGCTGCTATATATTGACACCCTGAGCCAGTATCGCGTCATCCGGGAAACCAGCCAGCATGCCGTCCTCATCCAGACTTTACGCCGCGCACATCAAGAGCCTTTGCCAGCGTTATGACCGCGCGCTCGAAGCCAGCGGCTTCGATGCGGTGCTGATCGGCGCCGGCCAGCCACTGCCGGTGCATCGCGATGACCAGCACTACCCTTACCGCGCAGAGGCTTTGTTTCTGCAGTGGGCGCCGCTGCTGGCCCATCCGGGTTCATCGCTGCTGTATCGGCCAGGCAGGAAGCCACTGCTGCTGGTACTGGAACCCGCCGACTACTGGCACCAGGCTGCACCCATACCCAGCGGACCCTGGCAGCGTGCGCTCGATATCCGCGTGATCCGCAAGCCGGCTGACCTGCATCGCCATCTGCCCCGGGCGGTCAAAACCCTGGCCATGCTCGGCGATCCCGCCCAGTGGCGCGGACTGGATATCAGCGGCCGCAGCAATCCCCGGCCGCTGCTGACGTCTCTGGATTACGACCGTGCCTGCAAGACGCCCTGGGAAGTGCGGTGCATAGAGCAGGCAACCGCGCAGGCGCTGGCCGGACACCGCGCCGTGCAAACGGCCTTCAATGCTGGTCTCAGCGAATTTGAAATGGGGCTCATGTTTCTCGCCGCCTGCGGGCAGACCGATGCCGAACTGCCCTACCCGGCCATCGTGGCGATGAACCACAACGGCGCCACCCTGCATTACCAGCATCGCGACCGGCAACGTCTGCCAGCACGCGAACGCCACAGTCTGCTGCTCGATGCCGGGTCCAGCGTCGCCGGCTATGCCTCTGATATCACCCGCAGCTATGCAGCCCGGCGCGGTGAATTCGCCAGCATGGTGCGCGACCTGGACCGCACCCAGCAGCAGCTGTGCGCGCAGCTGCGACCGGGTGTGTCCTTCCCGGAGCTGCAGCTCAGGGCGTTTACCGCACTGGCTGGATTGCTGTCCCGCTGGGAGCTGGTACGCATGTCAGCTGAGGATATGGTGGAACATCGCATCATCGACGGTTTCATGCCGCATGGCCTCGGCCATCTGCTCGGCCTGCAGGTGCATGATGTGGGCGGTGACCTCGCTGATCATCAGGGACGCAGGCTGCCGCGACCAAAGCGCTTTCCGCGCCTGCGGCTGACCCGCACGCTGGAACCGGGGATGGTGGTGACCATCGAACCCGGCATCTACTTCATCGACTCGCTGCTGGCCAAACTCAAGTCCAGCCGCTACAGCCGCCAAGTGGACTGGAAGAGACTCGGCGAACTGCGTCGCTACGGCGGTATCCGTATCGAGGATAATGTACTGGTCACTGCGGATGGTCACCGAAACCTCACGCGCGAAGCAGCAGCCGCTTGAATCAGGATCGTATCGTGCCGCAAAACAACAAGACACGCGGGCCTTGCACCGGCAGCCGGACGGCACACCGCCTCGTACGGCTGATGCCGGCGCTGCTGCTCAGCCTGCTGGCGGCCTGCGGCTCACGCTCCGATCAGGCACCGGCAGGCCGCGGTGGCCCGCCGGGCTTTGATGCGGGCGCGCCCGTCACAGTCATCGCCCGGCGCCTGCAGCCGCAATCCTTCACCGACCGTTACACGGCCATCGGCACCGCACAGGCAAACGAGTCCATCGAGGTCACCGTCCGTTCCAGCAGCGTCGTCACACGCATCGATTTTCGTGAAGGCCAATTGGTAAGAACCGGCCAGGTGCTGGTCGAACTCGACACACGACAGGAAGCGGCCAGTCTCAGCCTGGCGGAAGCACAGTTGCGGCAGGCCGAAAGCCAGTACCGGCGCAGTCAGGCGCTCGCGGCCACCCAGGTGGTTTCCGCTGCCGACCTCGACCAACTGGAAGCCAATCTGGCCGTCGCCAGGGCCCAGGTGCGCGGCGCTCAGGCGCGGCTCGACACGCTGTCGGTCAGGGCGCCCTTTGCCGGGGTGGTGGGTCTGCGCAAGATCAGCCTTGGTGATCTGGTCAGCCCGGATACGGTCATCACCACGCTGGATGATGTCAGCACGATCAAGCTCGGCTTCTCGATTCCTGAAACATTCATGGATACCGTGCGTACCGGCATGCCGATCTCGGCCGTCACCACCGTGTACCCGGATCAGCAATTTGCCGGCAAGGTGACCAGCATCGATTCCCGCATCGACCCGGTCACGCGCTCGGTGGCCGTCATCGCTACCCTGCCCAATACCGGCGGTGCACTGAAGCCCGGTCTGTTCATGACGGTCAGTCTCGAAAAGCAGCGTGACAAGGTGCTGCTGATCGCCGAGGAAAGCCTGGTACCGCGCGAAGGCCGTCAGTACGTGTTCATCGTGGTGGATGGCAAGGCCGTGGAGCGCGAGGTGATCCTCGGCAGCCGCACGCCCGGTTTCGCCGAGATCCGCAGCGGTCTCGACGCTGGCGCACTGGTGGTCGCCGAAGGCACCCAGCGTCTGCACGATGGCACGCCGGTCAGCGTGACGCCTGACACATGATCCTGTCGGACATATCGGTACGTCGCCCGGTACTTGCCGCGGTCCTGAGCCTGATCCCGGTGATCCTCGGCCTGCTGGCTGTCAGCCGGCTACCGATCCGCGAATTTCCCAATATCGATCCACCGGTGGTGACTGTATCGACGGTCTACCGCGGCGCATCGGCCGAGGTCGTCGAGCGGCGCATCACGCAGGTCATCGAGGATCAGATTTCCGGCATAGCCGGCGTACAGAAGCTTACCTCCAGCAGTCAGGACGAGCGTTCGAATATCGTGGTCGAGTTCAGCCTCGACCGCGATCCGGATGGCGCTGCCAACGATGTACGCGAACGCGTTTCACGGGTGCAGAAGCAGTTGCCCGAGGGTGCCAACCCGCCCGAGATCACCAAGCAGGATCAGGGCATGGACGCCACGCTGTACATCGGCGTGGACAGCCAGACGCGCACGCTGATGGATCTCACCGACTACGCCGAACGCAACCTCGTGGACCGGCTGTCTGCCGTCGACGGTGTGGCGACGATCCGGCTGGCCGGCGCACAGAAAACCGCGATGCGTATCTGGCTGGACCGGGATGCGCTCGCAGCGCGTGGCCTGACTGTGGAGGATGTAGAAAACACCTTGCGCCGGGAAAACGTCGAGTTGCCAGCCGGCCGCATCGAGTCACAGCAGCGCGAGTTCTCGCTGCGGACCGCCACCGGCCTGGATGAGGTCGCCGACTTCGAAGCGCTGGTGATCAGTCGCAGCAGTGACAACTACCTGACGCGACTGGGCGAAGTGGCGAAAGTGCGCATTGAACCCGAGGACGCGCGCTTCTTCTCCCGCTCGAACGGCGTTTCGGGCATCAGTCTCGGCATCGTGCCGCAGGCCAACGCCAATATCCTGCAGGTCAACAAGGCCGTGCTCGCCGAGGTCGATCGTCTGCAGGACAGCCTGCCTGACGACCTCGTCGTTTCGGCCAGCATCGATTTTTCGCGCTTCATCGAGGAGTCGATGATCGAGGTGGTGAAGGTGCTGGTCGAAGCCCTGCTGCTGGTGCTGGTCGTGATATTCGCCTTCGTCGGCTCGCTGCGCGCCACGCTCATTCCGGCCCTGACCATCCCGGTGGCGATCATCTCGGCTTTCATCGTCATGGCCGCACTCGGTTACACGATCAATACCCTGACCTTGCTGGGTCTGGTGCTGGCGATCGGCCTCGTCGTCGACGATGCGATCGTCGTACTCGAAAACATCGTGCGAAAGATGGAACTTGGACGCCCGCCCCTGCTCGCCTCTATCGAGGGCAGTCAGGAGATCGGGTTTGCCGTGATATCGACCACGGCGGTGCTGGTGGCAGTATTCGTACCGATCTCCTTCATGCCCGGTAATGTCGGCCGGCTGTTCGGCGAGTTTGGCATCTCGCTGGCCGCAGCGATCGCGGTGTCCGGCCTGGTCGCCCTGACGCTCGTACCGATGCTGACCTCCAGGCTGTATTCCGGCGGCGTTCAGCGCGGCCGGCTGGCAAGCTCGCTAGACCGCTTGTTTCAGCGCATCACCGAGGCCTACCGCGCGTCGCTCACGCGCTTTATAGGCTTGCGCTGGGCGCCGATAGTGCTGCTGGTACTGGTCGCCCTGCTGGGCGCCGCGCTGTTCAGCCGTCTGCCTGGCGAATACGCACCGCCCGAAGACCGCAACATGATGCTGATGACGGTACGGGGTCCCGAGGGCGCTTCGCCGGAGTATATGGATCGTCAGGTGCGGGTCATCGAAGGCCTGCTGAAACCCTATGTCGCATCCGGGGATATCAAACGGGTGGTCTCCCGCACCGGCATGTGGGGCGCCGGTGGCGATGTGAATACCGCGTTCATCTACATGCCGCTGGTTTCGCGGGCAGACAGGGCGCGTTCTGCCCAGGAACTCTCGGCCGAAATACGCACCAAGGTGAGCAGCCTTCCCGGTGCGGTGGCGACGGTATTTCTGCCGCCCAGCCTCGCCATTCGCTCTGGTGGTGCCGGGCTGGCGGTGATCCTCAGCGGCACCAGCTACGCAGACCTGACCGCCTGGCAGGATCTGATCATCAACAAGGTCAACGAACAGAACCCGCGCATACTCGGCATGCGCTCGGACTTCTTTCCGGGCAAGCCCAAGATCAAGATCGCTATCGATCGGGACCGTGCCGCCGATCTTGGCGTTTCGCTGCAGACCATCGGCAGCACCCTTGAAACGATGCTTGGCTCGCGCATTGTCACCAGTTTTGTAGAACGGGGTGAGGAGTACAACGTCGTTTTGCAGGGAGCGGCCCGCAACCGCGCCACGCCATCTGATCTGCAGAACATCCATGTGCGTTCAGAACGCTCGCCGCAACTGATACCGCTCGCCAGCCTGGTGCGACTTGAGGAGGTGGCAGGACCAAAAGAACTGAAGCGCTACAACCAGCTTCGCTCCGTGATGCTGAGCGCGAGCCTGGCGCCCGGTTATTCGATCGGTGAAGCCGTCACCTACATGCAGCAGCTGATCGCCAAAGAGCTGCCGCCCGAGGCGAGGATCGATTTCGACGGCGAAGCGCGCGAATACCTGCGTTCCGGCAATGCGATCTACCTGACCTTTGGCTTCGCGATGATTGTCGTGTTCCTGATTCTGGCCGCGCAGTTCGAGAGCTTCAGGCATCCGCTGATCATCATGCTGACGGTGCCCATGGCCATCACCGGCGGACTGGTCGGCCTCTGGGCGTTCGGATCGTCGATCAATGTCTACAGCCAGATCGGGGCCATCATGCTGATCGGATTGGCGGCAAAAAACGGCATCCTGATCGTGGAGTTTGCCAATCAACTGCGGGACCGGGGCACAGAGTTCTATGCAGCGATCATCTCGGCGGCCAGCATACGTCTGCGTCCCGTGCTGATGACCAGCCTGTGTACGGCCTTCGGAGCCATCCCGCTCATCGCCGCCACCGGCGCTGGCACCGAATCGAGGCGCACGCTGGGCGCAACGATATTTTTTGGTGTAACGATCTCGGTATTTCTGACGCTTTACCTGATTCCTGCAATCTACGTCCTGCTCGCGCGCAAGACACAGTCCCCGGAACACATCAGCCGGGAGATCGAGAAACTGCAGCAATCTGAAGCAGACGCGCAGCCGGAATCAGCCACTACAGGCTGAAACAGGCGGGCAACTTCAGGCAGATATTCAAACAGGGGCCCGGAACCGGGCCCCGTGACTGATCAGGCAGCGGCCGCCTTCTTGGCCGCCTTCTTGCGGGGCTTGGCTGCAGTCTTTGCTTCAGCCTTCGGTGCGGCTGCCTTCTTGGCAACCTTCTTTCGGCCCTTCGGTTCGGGTGTCGCATCAACGGGAGCAGCGCGGTCGGTCAGCATGACCAGCGCCATCGGCGCACAGTCACCGGCGCGGTAACCCATCTTCAGGATCCGCAGATAGCCACCCGGACGGCTCTTGAAGCGCGGACCGAGTTCATTGAACAGCTTGCCCACCGAGGTCCGGTCGCGCAGCCGTGAAAACGCCAGGCGCCGACGCGCAAGCCCGTCTTCCTTCGCCAGCGTGATCAGTGGCTCGATGACACGCCGCAGTTCCTTGGCCTTGGGCACAGTCGTGCGGATGGTCTCCTCACAAATCAGTGAAGCGGCCATGTTGCGGTACATGGCAGTCCGGTGGCTGCTTTTTCTGCCGAGGGCACGGCCGGCCTTACGGTGCATCATGGTGACAAATTCCGTTAAATCTTCAGATTCGCCGGATCAATAACAATCCGGTCGTTTTTTCAGGCTGCCTGATCGTCGTGCTTCAGCAAGCCCGGCGGTGGCCAGCTCTCAACACGCATGCCCAGCGACAACCCATGGCTCTCGAGGACTTCCTTGATCTCGGTAAGCGACTTCTTGCCCAGATTCGGAGTCCGCAGCAGCTCGACTTCAGTGCGC
>JBIJCV010000369.1:0-2505 GCA_044344525.1 Gammaproteobacteria bacterium
CGCGACTGTCCAGCCAGACCTGCGAGTCCTTGAGGTGACGGTAGATAATCCATGCGTAGGGCAGAAACAGCAGGCTTAACAGGAATATAAACCTCCAACCCCATGTTTCATATATGAAAGGAACCAACAGGGAAGCGAGGAAAAAGCCCAGCGGGAAACCAATTTGCAGAACCCCCGTAAACAGGCCGCGAAGACGCGACGGGGACTCTTCGAACACCAAGGTGCCAGTGACCGGTGATTGCACCCCGGCGGTCGTGAATCCGAGCGTACGTGCGATCAGCAGGCTGACAGTGGTCGGGGCAAACGCCAGGGCAGTTACGAATACGGGAGTCATCAAGGTGGTAGCCAGTAATACCGTGCGGCGCCCGATACGATCTGCCAGCGCACCGATCTGGGTGATCAATACACCGGCGGCAATGAAGGTCACCGCGATATAGATTCCGCGCTCGAGTTCCGACCAGCCAAATGCTGCCGAAATCTCCGTGAGGACGAAGGTAAACAGCGAGTGATCCAGGTTGGCAAAGGTCACGCCAATCAGACAGATGAAAAATACCCGCCAGGTGTGCCCCGGTACCTGTCGCAGACATTCACGGAGGCCCTGCTTCTCGGCATCCCTCAAGTTCGTTGCACGCACTGCTTCAGGTTCCGGAGAAGGTCCGGATCCAGGCAATCACATCCTTGATATCCTGACCAGAAATCACGTCACTGAATTTCGGCATGATGAAATTCTTGCCGACCGCAGCACCACCCTTGCAGATGACCAGATAGAGATACTCGTCCGGTAGCGTTTTCATATAGGTCGGATCGCTCTGGTCCTTCGGTGGTTCGTCCATATGCATGACGATGACCTCTGATTTTCCGTCAACCCCATGACACGCGGCGCAATGCTGAAGATGCACTGCCGCTCCGCGTTTTTCATCGCCGCGCAGTTCACCCGAAGGCAAGCAGGCTTCGGCAGCAGATGCCACTTCGCCGGCGTGAACCATACCGGCCCATGACAGGGCAGCGATCATCATGGCGGACTGCGCCAGCCCGTTTCTGGTGGATAGCGTGGATTTGCGCAACATGGATGCAAGCCTCAGACCGCGGCAATCCACCCATACTGGGTCATGCTCGGTTCCTCACCGGCCGCCTGATAGGCGACCTTCATCTGACTCAATGTATCGCCGGGGATCGCCTTTCGCACTTCGTTGATATCGATGTCAAACAGTCGTGCGGAATTCAGGCCGAGGATCAGTTCCCGGTCCCGTGCGGAGATGGGCTGGTAGCCGAATTTCGCCTGCAAGGCTTCTGGAATCTGGAAGCGCCGGAATGCTTCTATCTGCCACTGTGGTGAGCCCCACCAGATGCTGTCGGTTCCCCAGATCACATGATCTGCACCAACGGCAGCTATAACCTGGCCCAGCAGATGCCCGCAGACCTCCGGGTGCGTTACGACCGAGTGACCGAATACAGCACCAAGTTCGAGATAGATGTTCTTCACGCCGGCTGCCTTGATTCGGGCGCAGAACCCGGTTGTCCACGGGATATTGCCCGTTTCATCGATACCGCTCTCACCGGGCGGGAGCATCGTCATCATGTGCTTCATGCCGGAATGAAAGACAATGAAATTGAGATCTGGCCAGTCTTTTGCCGCAGTGAGTACATCGTCAGGACGAAAATAGTCAGCGCCTGGTCCCGGCAGCGGGAGACCCTTGTGCGTGCAGATATTCCTGACACCGAGCTGCAGTGTTTTTGCATAGAACGGATAGACGAGTTTCTCATCATCATGCCGCCATGGCTGAATCGGATCGCCGGTATAAAACTTCCACGCATCAATCCGGAGTTCCCGGACCTGCCGCTCAGCTTCCTCGAGCCAGCCCGGATTGGCGAGCGTGCCGATGCCATGCGCCAGCATGCGCCGTGAACCGGCCGCCTCGTTAACCAGATTGCGTGTTTTCACGATGTCGTCGGCTGAAAGTACATATTTGTCCGGTGGACCAAATGCCGCGCCGGTCAGGCAGGCCATCACGGTGTCGCTGTCGAAGAAAATCTCCTTCACATAGTTTGCGCGGTGAAGGCTGTCTTTTGCCGGGGCTGTTCCGCTGAGCAGGGGATTTAGTCCGAACTTGCCGGTCAGACTGCGAAAGACGGTGGGACCCGCCATGTTGTCTCTTACATGATGGGTTTGCAGGTCGAGAATGAACTCCTTCTTTGGCCACATTTCACGGCTGGCAGCCGGCTCGGCCGCTTCGGCTTCGCTGACCAGAAACGCCGGACCGAACACTTCATTCATGGCCATAAAAGACACCGCCATGCCGCCACTGGTGCGCAGAAATGCGCGGCGCGACAGGCCCAGTTTCTGACTGTAGTGATCAGCGAGTTCGAATATTCTCTGTTCCACCCGCCGCTGATCCGGGGTTTGCGGCATGGGCTCAAATTCTTCGTTGCCCACGATCTGGGTCGGGACAGGGGTTGCATTGCCCGTTTCACGGTCACGATCGCTTTTGCGAATCCACATGCTGT
>JBIJCV010000370.1:0-2504 GCA_044344525.1 Gammaproteobacteria bacterium
TTCCCGCCAGCTTGCCGAATACACGCAGGCCGCACAGACCATGTTTGCCGAGGTCATCAAGGCGCCCACTGCCGGTGCCGGACGCGGGCTTGATCCGCTCAATGTCGCGCCGGCAATGCATGAGGCGGTCAGCCAGCTGTCTATCAGTCCGGCGCGCCTGATGCAGGCAAATCTGCAGCTCTGGCAGCAGCACATGCTGCTGTGGCAGCAGATGTCAGCCTCGATGGCCACCAGGATTCCCGGTCAGGGCGGCGGTCAGCCGGCGGCCCCGGTCTTTCCGCCAATCGCAGAGCCTGAGCCAGGTGATCGCCGCTTCCGTCATCCGGACTGGCAGGAAAACGCCCTCTTCGACTACATCAAGCAGTCGTACCTGATTACCTCGCGCTGGCTGGTCGACACGATGTCGGGCGTCGAGGGACTGGATGCGCAGACAGCGAAAAAGGTGAACTTCTACACGCGCCAGTTTGCAGATGCTTTTGCGCCCAGCAACTTTGTGTGGACCAACCCCGAGGTTCTGCGCGCCACATATGAGAGTCAGGGCAAGAATCTCGCCCGGGGTATCGAAAACTTCAAGCGCGACATGGAACGCGGCAACGGCGAGCTGCGCATCACCATGAGTGATCCCGATGCCTTCGAGCTGGGCGTCAATCTGGCCACGACGCCCGGCAAGGTTGTTTTCCAGAACGATCTGATTCAGCTGATCCAGTTCGAGCCGACGACAGAGCAGGTACACCGCACGCCGATCGTCATGATTCCGGCGTGGATCAACAAGTACTACATCCTCGATCTGAACGAGAAAAAATCGTTCATCCGCTGGGCTGTCAGCAACGGCTATACGGTGTTTGCAGTTTCCTGGGTGAATCCCGACGAGTCCCTGGCGCACAAGACCTTCGACGATTACCTGACGGAAGGCATAATCGCCGCACTCGATGCGGTCGAGGCGGCCACCGGTGAGCACGAGGTCAGCGCGGTGGGCTACTGCATCGGTGGCACGATACTCGGCGTTGCGCTCGGCTATCTCGCCGGTATCGGCGATCAGCGCATCAAGGCAGCGACGATGCTGACTGCCCAGGTGGATTTCTCGGAGCCTGGCGATCTCGCGGTATTCATCGACGAGAAGCAGCTCGACAGCCTCGACGGGATGATGGGCGAGAAGGGCTATCTCGAAGGCCAGGCGATGTTCACCACCTTCAACATGCTGCGCGCCAACGACCTGATCTGGTCCTTCTTCGTGAATAATTACCTGCTGGGCAAGGAAGCGAAGCCCTTCGATCTGCTGCACTGGAATGCCGATGCCACGCGCATGCCACGCAAGATGCACCTCTTTTATCTGCGCCAGATGTACCTGTGGAACAACCTGGTCAAGCCGGGAGTCATCGAGCTGGCTGGTGTGCCGATCGATCTGACCAAGGTCACGGTACCGGTCTATCTGGAGGCCTGCCGTGAGGATCACATCGCGCCGTTCCGTTCGGTGTTCAAGGCCCGGCATAATTTTTCCGGGCCGGTGCGTTTCCTGCTGGCTGGCTCGGGTCACATCGCCGGTGTCATCAATCCGCCGGAAGCGCACAAGTATCAGTACTGGCGAAACGATGCCGAGCCGTGGGAAGTGGACGCCTGGCTGAAAGGTGCAACCGAGCATCCGGGCTCGTGGTGGCCGGACTGGGAGGCCTGGTTGGCACCACAGTCCGGTGAGATGGTTCCTGCGCGCAGACCGGGAGACGGCAAGCTGGCGGTGATCGAGGACGCGCCAGGTTCCTTCGTCAAAGTGCGGTCTACCTAAAAGGTGTCAGATTTATTTTCCTGAGACAGCAGGAAGCAGCGTCCATTCAAGATCCGACCTCGAATGCCGGTCGAATAGCACTCCGACGACTGGCAGTATCGAGAGATGAACCGCATCAACCCGAACAAGCTTCAGCACAGCAAATGGACTGCGGTGCAACCGTGCAACCGGGAAAAGCACTTTCTCGTGACTACGGTGAATCGTGATCCCGCCGACCACGTGCAGAGCTGCATCCTAGAGGCCGTCCACAGTCGGCGCGAAACTGAAATCGACTGGCGGGAACTGAAGAACGATGCACGCTGGCAGATTGGCTGGCGCTGAGCCACAGCCCTTGGCACTCCGGTCACAACGAAGGGGTGCAGTTTTGCGCTTGAGGCCAACTCTCGGGATCCTGCTGCTGACACTGCTCGCCAGCGGCTGCACCCCTCTGCGCCTCGTCAGTTCGGTCAGCCCCATGGGGCCCGGCGAGACTCGCCGGGATATTCCCTTCGGCACGCACGAACTGACGCTGGATCTGTATGTGCCAGAAGCAGGCGCGGCCAGCGTGGCTCCGCGACCAGTCATCATGTTCATCTATGGCGGCGGCTGGCAGAGTGGCACCAAGGAGGAGTACGGCTTTGTCGCCTCCACGCTGGTGCGCCAGGGATATGTGGTCGTGATCCCGAACTACCGCCTGTTCCCTGCTGTGCAGTTTCCGGAATTCGTCAATGATGCAGCGGACGCG
>JBIJCV010000058.1:0-8079 GCA_044344525.1 Gammaproteobacteria bacterium
GCGTCCGCAGGGGCTGGTCTCGGAGGGTGACCTGGAAAAGGCCGTCGGTGAAGCGGATGCACGTGCCGCTGCCTGTGATGCCGCGCGTGACCAGGAAAAAGTCAGCCAGGCGCGTGTGGATGTGTCGCGTGCCAGCCTGGAGCGTACGATCCTGCGCGCACCCTTTGCCGGCGTGGTTGCCGAGATCAACGGTGAAGTCGGCGAATTCGTTACGCCATCCCCGGTCGGCATTCCGACGCCACCGACAGTCGATCTGGTGGACGGCAGCTGTCTCTACATCTCGGCACCGATCGATGAGGTAGATGCCCCGGCAGTTCGCGCCGGCCAGCGCGCCATGATCACGCTGGACGCCTTTCCGAATCAGCGCTTTCCGGGCTTTGTCCGGCGCGTGGCTCCCTATGTGCTGGAGGCGGAAAAACAGGCCCGCACCGTGGGCGTGGAAGCCGAGATCGAGGATCCGGAGAAATACAGCCTGCTGCCCGGTTACAGTGCTGATGTGGAAATCATCATTGAAAACCGGGAAAACGTGCTGCGCATTCCCACGCAGGCGCTGCTCGATGGCAAGCGTGTGCTGCTGCTGGATCCCGGTACCGGCATCCTGCATTCCCGTGATATCGAGCGTGGCGTATCGAACTGGGAGTACACCGAGATCAGATCCGGACTTGTTGCCGGCGATCAGGTGGTCACATCCATTGATCGTGAAGGTGTGGCCGACGGTGTCGCCGCAGTCCAGGAGTAGTCCGGGGCCGGACGGAGTCGCGATTCTCCGTCTGGAGCAGCTGACCCGGATCTTTGCCGTCGGCGACCAGTTTGTACGCGCACTCGATGGCGTGGATCTCGACATCGCTGCGGGCGAGTACATCTCGCTGATGGGGCCCTCGGGTTCCGGCAAGTCAACCCTGCTGAATATCTTCGGTTTGCTCGACCGCCCGACATCAGGCGAGTACTGGCTGGCCGGTGAGCAGACCTCGACGATGAGCGATGATCGTCTGGCCGATACCCGGCAGCGCGAGATCGGCTTCGTGTTCCAGTTCTTCCACCTGATTCACCGCATGACGGCTGTGGAGAACGTGGAGCTGCCGCTGATGCTGGCCGGCGTGCCGCTGGCTGAACGTCGCGCTCGCGCGCACGAAGCGCTGCGGCGCATGGGACTGGAGGCACGTACCGATCATCGCTCGAACCAGCTTTCCGGCGGCGAGCGTCAACGGGTTGCGATCGCGCGTGCGGTCGTGATGCGGCCAAAGATCCTGCTGGCCGATGAACCCACCGGCAATCTGGACAGCGTCTCCGGCGGCGAGGTGGTCAAGATCGTGGAAGCCCTGCACGATGAGGGGTTGACGCTGGTGGTCGTTACCCATGATCCGGCGATCGGCAGTCGCGCGCACCGTCGTCTCGTGATGCGCGACGGAAAAATCGTGCAGGACATCAGCGGATGAAGCTCGCTGACCGTCACCGCGTGGCTTTCGGCGCGCTGGCGCGGGCTCCGCTGCGGACGGCAATGTTGCTGCTGGCCACCGCCATCGGTGTCGCTGCGGTACTGGTACTGACGGCGCTGGGCGAGGCCGCGCGCATCTATATCACTGAGGAGTTCCAGTCGCTGGGCACGGATCTGCTGGTGGTCATGCCGGGTCGCACCGAAACCAGTGGCGGCGGTGCCGGCATGATGTCCGGTGCCACGCCGCGCGACATGACGCTGGACGATGCCCGTGCCTTGTTGCGCAGCGCCGCGATCGCAGTCGTTGCCCCGGTAGTGGTCGGTGAAAGTTCTGTCTCTGTCGGTGCGCTGGAGCGTGATGTGACGGTCATGGGCACGACCGCCAGTTACGCCACCATCCGTCGCTGGACCATGGGCAGCGGCGAGTTTCTGCCCGACGTCGACATGGACCGGGAGTCACCGGTCTGTGTGGTGGGCAGCACGATCGGCGCTGAGCTGTTCCGTGGCGAGCCGCCCGTCGGCCGCTGGTTGCGGGTCGGTGACCGCCGTTGCCGGGTGGCCGGAGTGCTGGCCAAACAGGGCGTCTCGGTGATGGTCGATGTCGATACCGTGGTGATGGTCCCGGTGGCCATGGCGCAGAGCCTGTTCAATTCGGCCGGACTGTTCCGGATACTGGTGCAGGCGCGCAGCCGTGACGCGATGCCGGCCGCCAGACGTTTCATGCTCGCCACCTTCAGGCAGCGACATCATGGTGAGGAGGATGTCACCGTGGTGACCCAGGATGCGGTGCTCAAGACCTTCGACGGCATTCTTGGTGCACTGACCCTGGCGCTGGCCGGGATCGCGGCCGTGAGCCTGCTCGTTGCGGGCGTGCTGATCATGAACGTCATGCTGGTTGCCGTCAGTCAGCGCACCCAGGAGATCGGGCTGCTCAAGGCGCTGGGCGCACGCCGCAGCCAGGTGCTTTCCCTGTTTCTCACCGAGGCCCTGTACCTGGCGCTGCTCGGTGCCCTGACTGGCTTGCTGGTGGGTTATGCAGGCGTCTGGGTGCTCGGCACCCTCTATCCGGATTTCAGTTTCCGGCCGCCGCTCTGGGCGGTGATCGGTGCGGTGCTGCTTTCCATGGCTTGCGGCATGCTGTTCGGCATTCTGCCGGCCCGGCGCGCCTCGCGCCTTGATCCGGTTGCGGCACTCGCCAGGCGCTGAGCGGTGTACGACATTGCGTATCGCTGAACTCATCCGGTTTACGGCCAGGTCCGCGGTAGCCCACCGTATGCGGAGCGTGCTGACCGCGCTCGGTATTGCGATAGGCGTCGCTGCAGTGCTGCTGCTGACCTCGATCGGCGAAGGCCTGCACAACTACATGCTTACGCAGTTCACCCAGTTCGGTACCAATATCATTGGTGTCAATCCGGGCAAGGCCAAGACCTTTGGCATGCCGACCGGCGTATTGAACACGGTGCGGCCGCTGAATCTGGACGATGCAGCGGCGCTCAAGCGTGTTCCCCATGTGCGTTCAACCCTGCCGCTCGTGCAGGGCACGGCATCGATAGAGAGTGGTGGTCGCGAGCGCAAGGTGATTGTCAGCGGCACGGGTTCGGAAATGACCGAGACGCTGTCATTCCGCGTAGCGCTCGGCAACTTTCTGCCCGCCGACAACCCGAATGCGCCGCGCGCGTATGCGGTGCTCGGCAGCAAGGTGCGGACGGAACTGTTCGGTGACCGCAATCCCCTCGGCGAGCGGGTCCGTATCGGCGGCCAGCGCTATACGGTGATCGGTGTGATGGAGTCCAAGGGCACGATGTTCGGCTTCGACCTGGATGATGCGGCCTACATCCCGGTTGCCAAGGGTCTGGAACTGTTCAACCGCGATGGACTCTTCGAGATTGATGTCATGTACGAGGAGGGCGCCCCGATTGACGAGGTTGTCGAGGGTATCCGCCGGGTGCTGATCGCCCGGCACGGCAGCGAAGACTTCACGATCACCACGCAGCAGGAAATGCTGGAGGTACTCGGTTCAGTGCTCGACGTGATTACCTTTGCTGTCGGCGCTCTGGGCGGGATTTCGATGCTGGTAGGTGGCGTGGGTATCTTCACGATCATGACCATTGCGGTACGGGAAAGGACCAGCGAGATCGGGCTGCTGCAGGCCGTGGGTGCGCACCGGCGGCAGATCCGCAACATGTTTCTGGGCGAGTCGATGATCCTGGCGGCAATCGGCGGTTTCGCCGGCCTCGCGCTCGGCTTTGCGATCATCGGAGTGCTCAGTCTGCTGGTGCCGGCGCTGCCGGTCAGTCCGTCCTGGCCCTACCTGCTGGCCGCTTTGCTGGTCGCCATGCTGATCGGCCTCATTGCAGGTGTGCTGCCAGCCTGGCGGGCCGCGCAACTGGATCCGGTGGAATCGCTGCGAGCCGAATAACCGCAGCGGGCATTCAGTCCCGGCGGATGAAATTAACCTCGACGCGGCCCTTTGCTCCGAATATCCACGAGCCGACAGCGCTCACGAAGCTGACGATCAGGGCACCCCAGAATGCCGACCAGAAGTCGACAACGTGAAATCCGGACAACAGCCAGGCGGCCAGTGCCAGCATCGCCGCGTTGAGTATCAGGACGAAAAAACCCAGCGTGATGATCGTGAAGGGCAGGGTGAGGATCATCACCAGCGGACGTACAAAGGCATTGATCACGCCGAGCACTATGGCGGAGGCCAGCAACCAGGTGCCGCTATCGAAACTGATGCCGTCGAGCCAGGTCTCGGCCAGCCACAGGCCTGCCGCAGCGATAACGGCGCGAAACAGGAAGTTGTCCATCAAGCATCTCCGGGCCGAGGCAAAACCTGGCGGGTGACGGCGGCTTCCGGGACGGTAGCTGGGCCGGTGGCAGCGGTTTTCGGCAACTGTAGCAGGACGCGCAGTCCGGGCGCATTGTCGGCCAGTATCAGTTGACCGCCATGGTGCCGTGCGATGGCATTGACCAGCGACAGGCCGAGTCCGCTGCCGGGCATGCCGGTGACGGTTGCGGTCCGGTAGAAGCGATCCAGTACCTTGCCGCGCTCGGCTTCCGGCACGCCGGGGCCCTGGTCGCTGACGGCGATGGTCAGCAGACCGCCCTCGTCGATCATCTCCAGTCGTACCTCGGAGCCCGCCGGACTGTACTTGATCGCGTTGTCCAGCAGGTTCGAGACCGCCTGGAAAATCAGATCCCGGTCACCGTGCATGTGGCCGCCTGCCCCGCCCAGATGCACGGCAATTTCCTTCTCTTCGCCGACGGCATGATAGAGCTCCCAGGCATCATGCAGCAGTGCACCGAGGTCGATGTCTGTCCAGGCTTCATCGTGTGTGCCGGATTCGATCCTGGCAATGCGCAACAGGGCGCGAAAGGTGGCGAGCAGGTGATCAGCATCGGTGATGGTGGCATTCAGCTCGTTACGCACCGTCTCGCTGATTTCCGGATACTGCGAGAGGTTTTCCAGCCGGCCACGCAGCCGCGTCAATGGCGTGCGCAGGTCGTGCGCGATGTTGTCGGTCACGGCCCGCACGCTGTCGATCAGGGAGTCGATACGGTCGAGCATCGCATTGAGGTTGTCGGCGAGCTGGTCAAACTCGTCATTGATGCCACGCACCGGCATGCGGCGCTGCAGGCGCCCGGTCATGATTTCCCGGCTGGTGCGGTTGATGGCGTCAACCCGGCGCGTCACGCTGGAACTCATCAGGATGCCGCCAAACAGCGCCAGCAGCAGGCCGATCCCCAGGGTCAATATGTACATGCGATTGATGAGTTGACGGATTGCGGCCAGATTGGCCTGCTCTTTTGCCACCAGCAGACTGTGCCCGTCGTCAGCCTGCAGTATCTGTCCCTGAAACGGCACGGCCCGGCCACGCTGATCGGTCTGCGTAAAGTGGTACCAGCCATCGGGATCCAGTTGGCCGGCAGGCCATGCTGACATGTTGCCGAGTACCGGGCGCAGGTCGGTGGTGACCAGCAGATACAGGGTGGATCTGCCCGGATCCCGGGCAATCCGGTCGCGGATGACGGCTTCAACCCCTGGGCCGCCCGGCTGGCGGAACTGTTCGGTCAGGCCACGGATTTCTGCGCTGATGGTCGCGTTGGTTTGCTGTTCGAGGTAGCCGTTGGTTTCCCAGTAGATGTAACCGATCAGGATCAGCGCCGAGCTGCCGAAGATCCCCATGTACCACCACGCAAGCTGGAACGTGGATGTGCGGATCAGCCTAAGCGGATTCACTCAGCTTGTACCCGGCGCCGCGCACCGTATGGATGAGTGGCGGGTCGAAGTCCTTGTCCACCTTGCGCCGCAGGCGGCTGATGTGCACGTCGATCACATTGGTCTGCGGATCGAAGTGATAATCCCAGACATTCTCCAGCAGCATGGTGCGTGTGACGACCTGGTCGCGGTTGCGCATCAGGTACTCAAGCAGCCGGAATTCACGCGGCTGCAGATCGATTTCCTTGCCGGCGCGGTGTACTGCACGACTGAGCAGATCCACATGCAGGTCAGCCACCTGTACTTCGGTGACAGTATCGCCACCCTCGCGCACCGGACGTCTGGCGATGGCCTCAAGCCGCGCCATGAGTTCGGCGAAGGCAAAGGGCTTGCCGATATAGTCATCGGCGCCGGCACGCAGACCCTTGACCTTGTCGTCCACTTCGCCGAGCGCACTCAGTATCAGCGTGGGTGTGGTGTTGCCGGCTGCCCGCAGGCCCTGCACGATGCTGAGGCCGTCAACACCCGGCAGCATGCGATCGATGATCAGGGCATCGTAGTTGCCGCTGCCGGCCAGAAATTGCCCGTCCTTGCCGTCGGCGCAATGATCGACGGTATGGCCTGATTCACGCAGCCCGCCGATGATGAAGCTGGCGACGCCGGGATCGTCTTCGATGACAAGGATGCGCATGCCGCCAATGATAGCCGGGACAGCGGCTCTGGTGCAGGCCGTATCAGCAAAACTCTCCGTTCCATGTCCGGGACTGCTGGGTCAACAGGTGCAGCAGGGCAGTCTGCGAATGCACGCCAGTTTTCTCGTAGATCCTGGCCAGATGCGTCTTGACGGTGTTGGGGCTGACATTGAGCGCCGCAGCAGCTTCCTGCGTCGTTTTGCCGGCGAGCAGGCTTTCACAGACCCTCCCTTCTGCCTTGCTGAGTCCATAAGCCGTGATCAGCGTGGTTGCCAGATCGGGGCGACGGTTGCGGCGCAGGTCGTGGATCAGTGCGATACAGGCTGCCTGCTGCGGCAAGTCGGTGGATCCGCCGTGCGGGATGAGCGGTGAGAAGACCAGCTGATATAGCTGCGCTTTCCCGTCGCCAGGAATGGGTACCGGGGCCGGCGGCGTCGGCGTCGGCTGGTTCTGGTTGATGGCAACCGCATTCAGCAGTGCGGCATCCAGCAGTACCTGTGCCCGCGAGTCCGTGGTGCGTAACCTGCCATTTCGCAACCCAAGTCCGTTGTCGCGCGCAAATATCGCTGTGGCAGTTTCGTTGATCAGCAATGCCCGCCCGCTCGCGGTGAAAGCCACGATGCCACATGGCGCCATATTCGTCATGGCAGTCAGCAACGCGTTGTCGCGGTGAATGCTGTCGATGCTGGTGTGTACGCTGATGCTTCGGCACAGGTGCGGCAACAGCGCCCCGGTCAGCAGATCGATATCTGCCGTGGTGAAGGGATCGTCATCCCTGCCTCGGCCCAGCGACAGCACCGAGGTCACACCGTTGCGGCTGCCCAGCGAGGCGAACAGGAAGTGATCGAGTTGCCAGGGCGCGGCCAGTTGGCGATGAATCTCGGTCTGCTCCGCCACATCCGGTGCGACGATCTCGGCGCTCAGCCGGACAGCGCCGGCCGGCTGGTCGCGCATCGCCCGCAGGTATATGTCATCTCCATCATCGGACCAGCGTGGCCGGAAGGCCTGACTGAAAGATTCGTCGATACCACCGGCGACATGAAAGGCTTGCGCCTGGCCGACAAAGTCCATGTGATGGATCATGGCGAGCCGGGTGTGCAGTAGTCCGGCAGCAGCGTTGGTGAATTCGCGCCAGCCGGATGGCTGGAAGGGCGCCTCATAAGCCAGGCTGATAAGCCGCGACATCTCCACAGGATCGGGATTGGGGGAAGTCATGATCATCACCATGGGTGCATTCCTCCCCTCTGATTCCCCCACGGAATTGTCAGGCAGAAGCCATTCATCACAGATACAGCGCATGCTGTCAAGCAGTAGGGCGGGCCGGGATTCGCGCCAGCATCTGCCTGCGCGCCTCGATGTGGTATTCGGTGTCATGTGCAGTGGCCCTGACACTCGGGCGCTGTTGCAGCGCCGTCGCCCACTCCCGCAGCCGGGTACAGGCCTCTGGCCAGCTGGCGCCCGCCAATTGCATGTACATGTCGAAGCGTTCCAGGAAGGGTGCAAACTGAATGTCTGCCAGGGAAAACTTCGCACCGAAAAACCAGGGACCGGAGCCTGCCTTGCGCAGTCCTTCATGCTCGATATGGCGCAGCACTGCGGACAGTTTGTCGCTGTTTGTGGTCCGCTTGTTCAGGTTGTCTGCTTCTGACATCAGCTGGTGTATGGCGGGCAGCAACCGGGTCTCGCAGTAATCCATCCAGATGCGTGCCTGGGCCCGCAGGGCCGGGCTT
>JBIJCV010000036.1:0-9242 GCA_044344525.1 Gammaproteobacteria bacterium
TGGTGATGTTGGCGGTCATGTCAGATCACGATGAGTTCCGCATGCAGCGCACCGGCCGAGCGCAGTGCCTCGAGAATTGCCACGAGGTCACCTGGCGCCGCACCAACCTGGTTGACGGCCTGGACGATATCGTTGAGCTCGACGCCGGGCTTGAACAGGAACATGCGGTTTTCACCCTGGCTCACGCTGATGTTTGATTTCGGCGTGACCACGGTTTCGCCATTTTCTGCAAAGGGTTGCGGCTGGCTGACGTCGAAGTCTTCGGTGATGGATACCATCAGAGAGCCGTGCGAGACGGCAGCCGGCGATACCCTCACGCTGGCATTGATGACTACCGTGCCGGTCCGCGAATTGATGATTACCCGGGCTGCTGCGTCGGCGGGCGTGACTTCAAGGTTTTCGATGGTCGAGATCAGACCGATGCGTGCTGCCTGGGTTTCCGGCGCACGGACGCGCACGGACATCGGATCGTGTGCGATCGCAACACCGGTGCCGAGCAGCGCATTGATGCTGTCGGCAAGCCGGATGGCGGTGGTGAAGTCCGGCTGGTGCAAATTCAGAGTGAGCATTTCTGCATCGCCAAGGATCGTGGGTACTTCGCGTTCGACCGTTGCGCCATTCGGAATGCGGCCGACGCTGGGAACGTTGATCGAGACCTTTGAGCCGTCCTCGCCGGACAGGCCCAGTCCGCCGACCGCCAGGTTGCCCTGGGCTATGGCATAAACCTGGCCATCCAGACCCTTGAGCGGTGTGATGAGCAGGGTGCCACCACGCAAACTCTTGGCGTTGGCGATTGATGAAGCGGTGATATCAACCGTCTGCCCGGTCTTGGCGAAGGCTGGCAGATTGGCGTGTACGACCACGGCAGCGATGTTTTTCAGCTGCAGGTTGGTACCCGGCGGAATCGTCACGCCGAGCCGTTCCAGCATGCTGATAAGGCTCTGGGTCGTGAAGGGTGCCTGAGTCGTCTGGTCGCCGGTACCGTCGAGACCGACCACCAGTCCGTAACCCACCAGCTGGTTGTCGCGGACACCGCCAATCGTGGCCAGATCCTTGATCCGGTCGGCGTGTGCGGGGCCGGTCTGCAGCATGAGCATCAGGACTGCGCCGAGCAGCAGAAACATCGTGTGCCGGCGGATCTGTTCGCGTTGCTTGTCCATGGAGTGCAATTACCTGGTGGCCGCTCAGAGTGGCCACAATTTGAGGAAGAACCGGGTGAGCAGGCCCGGGCGGTTGGCATCGGCGAGGGTGCCTTTGCCGCTGTATGTAATGCGCGCGTCAGCAACCTTGTAGGAATCCACCGAGTTGTCAGAGCCGATATCGACTGGCCGGACGATGCCGCTGATCTGCACGAATTCCTCACCCTGGTTGAGCGTCAGCCACTTCTCGCCGCGCACGAACAGGTTGCCGTTCGGGTAGACCTCCGCGACCGTTACCGTGATGTTGCCGGTCAGGCTGTTGCTTTGGCTGCTGCTGCCCTTGCCGGCAAAATCCTGTGCTGTTTCCCACTCGCTGTTCAGCAGTTCCTTGCCATTGCGCGTGATTGTGCTGCCACCGATCACCGGTATCCCGGTGTCAACCGAACTGTCCTTGCTGGCATCGGAGCTGGCGCTTTTGGAAGCCTGGGTTTTTTCCGCGAGGCGAATGGTCACTGTGTCACCAACGCGGCGTGCCTTGACATCCTCGAACAGCGACAGCCCGCGTGCGGGCTGATAGATGGCACCGCTTGATGCCGGTGGCAGTACCGGCTGCGGTGGCGGTGTTGGCCGGTAATCCGCGTGTGGCGGGCTGACAACGGCACAAGCTCCGAGACTCGTCAGTACGATGGCCATTGCGGCGGTGGTGATCAATCGATAGATGTTCATGATCCGGCTTGTTCCGATTACAGGTTGTTGTTCAGGTACTGCATCATCTGGTCGCTGGTCGAAACGGCCTTTGAGTTCATCTCATAGGCGCGCTGCGTTTCGATCATGCTCACCAGTTCTTCGACCACGTTTACGTTCGATGTTTCGAGCGAACCCTGGACGAGAGTGCCCACGCCTTGCAGACCGGGATCAGAAACCTGCGGTGAACCGCTGGCCGCCGTTTCGATATAAAGGTTCTGGCCCTTGGCCTGCAGGCCTGGTGGATTGATGAAATCGGCAAGTTGCAGGGTGCCCAGGCTGGTCGGTTGTGTCTGACCAGGCAGCATCGCCTGTACGACACCATCCAGTCCGATGGTGAGTGCCTGTGCATCGCTGGGGATGGTGATCGATGGCTGTACTTCAAAACCGCTGGCAGTGACCAGACGGCCTTCGGAGTCGACCTTGAACGAGCCGTCGCGGGTGTAGGCCAGACTGCCGTCCGGCTGCAGCACCTGCAGAAAGCCACGCCCCTGGATCATCACGTCGAGCGTGTTACCGGTGTTCAGGGCCGATCCCTGGGAAAAATTCTTTTCGGTGGCGACCACGCGGACGCCGGTACCGAGCGTCATTCCGGTCGGGCTCTCGGTGTTCTGCGAGGTGGCGCCGCCGACCTGGGCTTTGTTCTGGTAGAGCAGATCCTCGAATACCGCACGGCCGCGCTTGAAGCCATTCGTGTTCACGTTGGCCAGATTGTTCGCGACCACGGTCATGCGCGTCTGCTGCGCATCCAGGCCGGTTTTGGCAACCCACAATGATTCCATTTCAGCTACTCCAATAAACTACAGAATGTTTCTAGCCGTTCAGCCGGATCAGCCGTGCGCTCGCTGCATCGGTTTCTTCGGCGGTATTCATCGCGCGAATCGTCATCTCATAGTGTCTCGACATCTCGATCATGTCGGCGAGCGCACCGGCCGGGTTCACGTTGCTTTGCTCAAGCTGGCCGCTGGCGATGCGTATGGCCGGATCAACGGCTGCCCGGCTGCCATCGCGCAGGCTGAACATCGCATCGCCACTGCGTACCAGCGAATCGGCAGGCGGGTTGACCAGCCGCAGCCGGTCGACCTGGGCGAGGGACTCAGCGGTCTGGCCCTGTGGAATGATGGAAATCTGTCCATCTTCGCCGAGAAAGATCTGTTCGAACGGCGGTACGCTGATCGGGCCGCCATTGCCGAGCACCAGTCGGCCATTGGCGTTTTCCAGCAATCCGTTCGGGTTGATGCGCAGATTGCCGGCACGCGTGTAGGCCTCTTCGCCGTCCGGCCCCTGCACGGCCAGCCAGCCCTGACCCTGGATCGCAACATCGAGATCGCGCCCGGTGGCCAGACTTGCGCCCTGGGTCGTGCTCCAGGTTTCCGGCTGCGACACCGTATTCACGCGCGACGGGAGCCCCTGGCCGGGGATCGGCGCGCTGTCCAGCGCACTGCGTATGGCGCGAAACCCGTTTGTCGAGATATTCGCGATGTTGTGGCTCGTGACGGTCTGGGCCCGCTGTGCTTCACGGGCCGCCGACATCGCCACATAAATCATTCTGTCCATGAGCTATCTGCTTAACGGATGTTGATGATGGTCTGCGTTACCGAATCTTCGGTGGAGATCACCTGTGCGTTGGCCTGGAAAAGCCGCTGTGCAGTGATCAGACGGACCAGCTGTTCAGTGAGGTCGACGTTTGACGATTCGAGGGCACCCGATTGCAGCAGTCCAAAGTTCGACTCGGTGGCCTCGCCGCGCTGCGCCACCCCGGAACTGAAGGTTTCCTGAAATGACGTATCGCTGATCTTCTGCAGACCCTCCGCATTGGAAAAGTTAGCCAGCGCGACCTTGCCCAGCGACTCGGATTGACCGTTGGAGAAGCGCGCAAAGATCACACCGGTCGCGCTGACTTCGATGCCGCGCAGACGGCCTGCCGCCTGACCATCGGGATTCAGGCTGTTGACGGTGAAGTCAGCGCCATACTGCGTGGTGTTGCCCAGCGCCAGACCGACGGTCAGCGGGTCTGCACCATTGGTGGGTGTCGCGGCCGGGAAGGTGATGTTGCCGCCAGCCGGTGTCGCGATGGCACCGGTTGAGTCGAAGGTAAATGGCTGAGCGGTACCAACGGCGGTGCCGTCAAAGGTCATGTCCACGCTCCAGCCGGGAGCTGTCTTTGAAAAGTAGTAGCTGGCGGTGTGGGATACACCCAGTGAGTCGAACAGGATCGTCGAAGTGCTGTGGCTATAAGACAGCGGATCGTTCGGATCGAATGGTGCGACGACTGGAGTAGTGGCATTGGCGGGCAGGTTGATGCTCATGTCGACCCGCGTGCTGGCGACCGGCGGCGCGGTTTCCGTGGTGATCTGCAGATCGGAGAGTGCACCGGTGTTGAAGCCGGCCGTACCCGCAACCGGCGGGTAAACCTGCAGGCGTTCGCCTTCGGAGTTCTGCACGATGCCATTGGCGTCCAGACCAAAGGCGCCGACCCGTGAGTACAGCAGGCTGCCGTTGTCACTGGTGACAAAAAAGCCGTTGCCGCTGATGGCCAGGTCGAGCTGGCGCGAAGTGATCTCGACGTTGCCCTGGGTGAACTCCTGGCGGACGTCGGCGAGACGCACACCGTTGCCGATACCTACCGCATCGCCGGAATACACGTCGGCGAATTCACCGCGTGAGGTCTTGAAGCCGTTGGTATTGGCGTTGGCGATGTTGTTCGACGTGATCTGCAGATCGGTGGAGGCGGCATTAAGACCGCTGAGTGCTACCTGGAATGACATGATTTATCTCCGTTCAATAAACTGATGGATGCAAGCGCTTCGCGCTTACATGACTGCCTTGATCTGTGACAGGCTGACGCTTGCACCAGCATCGGTGCGCAGTTGTGAGCCGCTGCCATTGCCGGACAGCGTTACGCTGGATACCTTCGAGGCCACGTAGGTGGCGAGTGCCGTGTCCCCGCTGCGGCTTTCTATCGCAGCGCTCATCTTGTAGCGTCCGTCCGGTGCGATCTGGCCATTGGCCAGCGTCCCATCCCAGCTGAAGTTGCTGAGCCCGGCTTCTTGCCGACCAAGCGGCAGCTCGCGTACGAGCTGGCCAGAGTCGCTGTAGATGCGCACCTTCGCGGCCGACGTTGAATAGGGCAGTTCGACGGCGCCGGTCAGCGGTTTTCCCGGTGCCAGCAATGCCGAACTGTCTTCGGTGAGAATCGTGCGCCCGACCATTGAGGCGGCCTGCAGTGCCTGACCGGAGTTGTAGGCTTCGCTCAGGGCGCTGACTGACTTGGTCATCTCGGCGATGCCCGTCACAGTGCTGAACTGCGCCATCTGGCCGATGAATTCGCCGTTCTCCATGGGCTTGAGCGGATCCTGGCTCTGCAGCTGCGTGATCATCAGCGCCAGGAAGTCTTCCTGGCCCAGGCTCTTGGAATCCTTCCGCGTTGTCGTGGCCGGCGAAGATTGCAGGCTGGCCAGTACGGAGTTCGTGCCACTTATTCCGGTCATCGTCGGCGTGCTCCTTTAGATATGGATTGCATGGCTACTGACCGATGCTCAGGGTGCGCATCAGCAGTTCCTTGGATGTATTCAGTACCTCGACGTTGCTCTGATAGGAGCGCGAGGCAGAAATCATGTTGACCAGTTCATCGACCGGGTTGACGTTCGACATATAGATGTAGCCATCGGGTTGCCGGGATCATGGAGTTTGGTGGGTGCCGCGCTGGTTTCGACCACACCGGCCACACGCACGCCTGCACTTTCCGGTGCGCTGGCGCCCGCGCTGTTGTTCATGACGGTCTGAAATACCGGCTGCCGTGAGCGGTAGGCCGCATCGGGTGAGCTGGCCACCGTATTGGCGTTGGCCAGGTTGCTGGCGGTGGTGTTCAGTCGTACCGACTGTGCGCTCATCGCCGAGCCGGAAATATCAAAGATTCGAAACAGACCCATGATCAGCGTCCTCCGGTGATGGCGTCGCGCAGGCTGCGGATCTGCGCCGACAGAAAGGTGAGACTCGCCTGGTAGCGCACCGAGGTTTCAGCAATGGAGGCGTTTTCCCGCTGTGAGTCCACCGTGTTGCCGTCGAGTGATGGCTGATCGGGTACCCGGTACATGGGTGTTGCGGTGTTCGGGCCTGCGGCCCCGTTCACCTGCACATGCTGGCTGCTGGTGGTGCTGAGGCCGAGATTGCCGCCGCTGCCCGCACTCTGCATGGCAGTCCGGAAATCGATATCGCGCGCCTTGTAGCCCGGGGTATCGGCATTTGCCACGTTGTCGGCCAGCAGCTCAAGGCGCTGATTGGAAATGCTGAGTGCCCTGGCGTGCAGGTCGAGGTTTGTGTACATGTTCAGAGGCATGCGGCTCTCCGCGAAATCAGTTGCAAAGGTCTATGCAAGCGACGTGCCAGATCGGCTCAGGGGTCCGGCTGGAGTGAAAAGCGGCAGGCTGATGGCAAGCACTCGCCAGATCAGCGGCAAGTTGTTGCCGCAGCAACCAGCTGAACAGTGCATTGATGGGCGGCACGCTTCTTGCAAAACACAGGCCATGACACATTCATCTGCCAATACGAAGGCTTCGGTCAGGCGCTGCGCACTGCGCTATCTGCTGTTGGTGATGCTGTGCCTGCCGCTGCATGCCAGCCCGGATTCCGATCCCTGGCAGCCGCATGCCGGGATTCGCGATGCAGCCGCTGAAGCCGTGCGCAAGGCGGCCGCAGACACTGGCGGCGGGATTGAGGTTGTGGCCGATTCGCCTGATCCCCGTCTGCAGTTGCCGCTCTGTGAGGAGTCGCTGAAGGCGGCCTTGCCGTCGGGTACACGGCTCGTTGGCCGTCTGACCGTTGAAGTGAGTTGCACCGGGAAACGGCCCTGGCGGCTGTTTCTGCCAGTGCGTATTGAGTCCTCTCGGCCGGTGGTGGTTGCCGCCAGAAGCTTGACGCGTGACACGATATTGGCGCCGGCTGACGTTCGCCTGGCGAAGCTCGGCCCCGGTGTCTCTGGTTACGGCGCCGTTGCCGACCCTGCAGAAGTAATCGGCCAGAAATTGCGACGGTCGCTGGAAGCCGGCGCACCGGTCAGCGCATCCTTGCTGGATGCACCACTTATAGTGAGACGTGGCCAGCAGGTGACGCTGGAGGCGCTGGCGGGTGGTATTGCGGTTCGCGTGGCCGGGGTGGCGAGGACTGACGGCGCACTCGGGCAGCTGATTGAGGTCGAGAACGGCTCGTCCGGGAAGACCGTGCAGGCGGTGGTCCGGTCCGAGCGGACCGTCGAGGTACTGTTGCGTTAATACTTCTTATTCTCGGCCCTAAAGTTTCCCGGCACGCGTGCCGACAAGGACCACAGGGCTGAATTTGCTCAGGAGCATGGCGGATGGCGGACAAGATCAACGGTTACGGCCGCAGCGGAGTGGACATAACGTCAACCCGGCTGCGTGCCATCGAGCGTGGCGAAAATGCCCGGCAGAGCGCCCGGTCCGGGTCGGCATCCGGTAATGACGCCCTACAGCTGACCTCCACGGCAACCAGCCTCAAGCAGATCGAGTCGCGGCTCGCCAACATTCCGGAGGTCGATCGCGCCCGGGTGGAGTCCATCCGTCAGCGCGTCGAATCGGGCAGCTACAAAGTCGATGCCAACCGCATTGCCGACCGGCTGCTGCGTTTTGAACGCGATCTCGCCTGATCGTTTCCGGTATGTCCGACCAAACAACCCCGATCGCCCGCCTGCACGCTAGCGTCGCTGAGGAAGTAGCCAGCGTCCGCAGTGTGCTGGAAATACTCGGCCGTGAAAGCAGCGCGTTGGCCCAGCGCGATCCCGGCCTTCTGCTCGCCATCAGCACTGCCAAGGCGGAAGCGGTTGCGCGTGCTGCTGAACTCGGAAGGCAGCGCCAGGCACTGCTGCAGGAATATCCCGATATCAGTCAGGCCAAGCTGTCTGCTGCGCTTGATGAACTGCGTGAACTGGCGGCCACCTGCCGTCAGCAGAATGAGGCCAATGGCCTGATGATTCGCGGCCAGCGTCGGCGGATCGAAGGGGCGCTGAACATACTGCGTGGCGGTCAGCCCGGCCTGGATATTTACGGCAGGGACGGTGCAGCGACGCAACTCACGCGCCTGTCACGCGAGCCACTCGCTTCCTACTGATTACTGGCCGATCACCCGTTGCACCGCTTCGATCTCGTTGCGGACTGATTCGATCATGCCCAGAAATGGCTGCGTACCGAACTTCACCGTGGTGAGTATCGCCTGTGCCCCGGCGTGGTCCGCCTGTGGATCCTGCCTCTGCTGATAGAGCTTCGCAGCGGCCAGCAGTCTGGCCAGCAGGGACAGATCGCCGGACTCTTCCCGGCCGAGGGCATCCTGGTGCTCGACCGCATCGCTAAGGTGTTCCGGTACACCCCAGTTTTCAAGGATGGCCCGGGCGATGGTCGGGGTCCAGCCGTCAATCGTTGCGGCCCATTCGCCTTTGTCACCAAGGGCGATGCCTTCGCGATGCGCCCGGGTTATGACGTACAGGGTGCCGAGCTGGTGAAACAGGCCGGCGGCGAGCGCTTCGTCAGGGCGCATGCCGTCGATATGGCGGGCGCCGACATAGCAGATGGCGGCAACGCGGGTGCTGTCCTGCCAGATCCGGTGCAGATGCGGTTTCAGCGGCAGCAACCAGGCCTGTTGTCCAATCTGGCGCATGGCAAATGAGGTGGCGGTGCCGCGCACCAGGCTGAAGCCGAGTACGGTAACGGCTGCCTTCAGATCGCTGATATCACGGCCACCGGGCTTGAAAGCGGCCGAGTTGGCCAGTTGCAGCAGTTTGGCGCTGAGCGCGGCATCCGAACTCACCAGGCGAACGATGTCGCGTGCACTGCTTTTTTCATCGGCCAGGGTCTGCTGCAGGCGGACCACAACGTCCGGAAAGCCCGGCAGTTCCAGGTCCTCATACATGTCGTTGACCAGCTTCTGCAGGAAGCGGAACAGCTCGGCATTGGCGGTCATCAAGGCTGCCCTTTGGAGACATGGAACGGAAACGGCGACAAGTCTGCGCGTCCCGGCACGCACGCGCTGTGCGATGTCGCTCAGGATTGCAGCACTGATGTTGATTCAGTTCTGATTCAGGCCTCCGGCATACGCTGAACCCGTCATCAATCTACCCGTACCGAGGTCAGCTCACATGTCGTACCGAAGCCTGCTTCCAGCCGCCCTCATTTCCAGCCTGTTCTTTGTTTCGGCCGCTCAGGCCGGGCACTCGGACCCGACGGTCCGGCTCGGCGTGGATGTCATCTGGGGTGGTGGCCACTTTTACCCGGCACCGGCTGCCTGGTATCCGGCGCCGGTTTACAGCTATGCCCCACCGCCCGGGTATGGCCAGCCCTACTGGGCAGGTGA
>JBIJCV010000037.1:0-9204 GCA_044344525.1 Gammaproteobacteria bacterium
ATTCGTGCAACTGATGGAGCAGGGCCGAAACTATCTCGCCAGTCGCCGCTAGGCTGCCGTAGGAGCGGCTGCAGGAGCGGCTGTAGGAGCGGCTTCAGCCGCGATCCCCAGCACCGCGCCTGAGCAGGTACAGAAATGCCGGTACGCCGACTGCCGCAGTAATCGCGCCAACCGGAAGCTGCTGAGGTGCGAGCACGGTACGGGCCAGTGTGTCGGCAACCACCAGCAGCGTACCCCCGGCCAGGGCAGAAGCGGGGATTACGGTGCGATGACTGTTGCCGCCCGCCAGACGTATGAAGTGCGGCACGATCAGGCCCACGAAGCCGACAACCCCGGCGGTCGTGACGGCAACGGCGGTCAGCAATGAACTCAGCGCGTAGATGATCACCCGCGTACGTTTGACTTCCAGTCCCAGCAGAGCAGCCTGATCGTCGCCTGTCCCGAGTACGTCCAGGGTTCTGGCCAGCAACATTCCACCGGCAATGCCGATACCGGCCACCAGCAGGATCGAAGCAGGTTGCTCGACAAAGGCAAAATCACCCATCAGCCAGAAGATGATGCCCCGCAGTTTTGTATCAGGACTGATGGCCAGCATCAGGCTGACCACCGCACTCCAGCCCGCCGCCACGACGATGCCTGTCAGCAGAAGCCGGTTTGCGTTCCATGTGCCTGTGCCACGCGCCAGACTGAACACCAGCAGGGTGCTACCGAGCGCACCGGCAAACGCAGCCGCATCTACCGTCAGGCCGGATGCCCCGAGCAGCATTGCGCCCAGTGCGGTGACAGCCGCACCGCTGGAAGTGCCCAGTACATATGGGTCAGCCAGCGGGTTGCGCAGCAATACCTGCATCAGTGCGCCAGCGACTGCCAGCGCCGCCCCGGTACCAAAGGCGGCCAGTGCGCGCGGCAGGCGCAGGCGAAGCATTACCTCGACCGCTTCCGGGGATGCAGTTCCTGACCACCAGTGCAGGAGCGTGCCGGGTCCGGCCGCACTGCTGCCTGCAAGCAGCGCGAGCAGCAGTGATCCGATGCTGAGTGCACCCAGCGTGAGCAGTAGCAAACGTGCTGATCTCAGCATGACGATTCGATATTGGTCGTTGAAGTTCTCGCAGCGACCGCAGTGTACTTGAACGGATATCCCCGTCGTGACACTGTCACGGCTCCTGTGGAAGAATCTCACCACAGGTGTGGATGGTGCCCGTGGATCTGATTGATGGAGAAGGCTTTCGGGCGAACGTCGGCATCATTGTCTGCGATATGCGCGGCTTGCTGTTGATCGGTGGGCGTGTCGCGCAGAACTCGTGGCAATTTCCCCAGGGCGGTATCAAATCCGGTGAATCCGCCGAGCAGGCGATGTTCCGTGAGCTTCACGAAGAGATCGGTCTGACCTCCCATGATGTCGATGTGCTCGGCTGTACGCGTGACTGGTTGCGCTACCGGCTACCCGAGCAGTTCATACGCAGAAACGTCCACCCCTTGTGCATAGGTCAGAAACAGCGCTGGTATCTGCTGAGGCTGACGGGGACCGAGACGGGGCTCCGTTTCGATACCACCGCTACGCCCGAGTTCGACCGCTGGAGATGGACGAGCTTCTGGGATCCAGTGCGGGAAGTCATCTTCTTCAAGAGGCGGGTCTACGTGCAGGCCCTTAACGAGCTTGGGCCGCTGGTATTTCCGGCCGGTCTGCCACCCCAGCCAGATTGGTGGCAGCCTGGATGGAGCGTTGCAGAACATGATTGACCCCGGTGCTCCGGAGATACTGGCTGCAGTTGATCTCGGTTCAAACAGCTTTCACATGCTGGTTGCCCGCTTTGATCACGGGCAGTTGACCATCATCGACCGGTTGCGGGAAATGGTTCGACTGGGTGGCGGGCTGGATGAGCGCCAGCGCTTGAGTGCATCCAGCCAGAGTGTGGCTCTGGCGTGTCTGCGGCGCTTCGGTGAACGACTGCGTGCGGTAAAGGCAGACAAGGTGCGGGTTGCCGGTACCAATACCCTGCGACGCGCCCGCAGTACCGGCCGTTTCCTGCAGCAGGCGGCTAAGGCGCTCGGGCATCCGGTGGAAATCATCTCCGGCATTGAAGAAGCCAGGCTGATCTATCTTGGTGCAAGCCACAATCTACCGCGTGTCGATGGTCCGAGACTTGTGGTGGATATCGGTGGCGGCAGTACCGAGATTGTCGTGGGCAGGGGTCTTGAGCCAGTGGCGATGGAAAGCCTCGCTGTCGGCTGTGTCAGTCTTGGTCAAAGCGCATTTCCGGACGGACGCCTCTCGGCGAAGAGTTTCGCAAAAGCCCGGATGCAGGTGCGACTCGAGCTAGAGCCGGTACGGCTGATTTTCCGTCGCTCTGATCCGGTGCAGATCGCGGGTACTTCCGGCAGCATTCGCACCGCACATGCCGTGCTGACAGCGCTGGATCGCGCACCTCAGGGCATTACAGTCGAAGGCCTGGAATATCTGATCGATGCGATGATCGGTTTCGGCCATGTGTCTAATATCTGCTTGCCGGAGCTCTCGGCCGAACGCGCGGAAGTCTTTCCGGCCGGCATTACGATTCTTGTCGAAGTGATGCGCGCCATGGCACTGCCGCGCATGAACGTGGCCGACGGGGCGCTTCGCGAAGGCATCCTCTATGACCTGATCGGCCGGCTCACTGATGAGGATTCTCGCGTCCGTACGGTACGTGCGATGGCCGCGCGCTATCAGGTGGATCTTCTGCAGGCCGGTCGCGTTGCCGCGACAGCCTCGGTGCTTTTCCACCAGGTCAGCAGTGACTGGGATCTCGGCGGCGAACAGGAGCAACTGTTGGCCTGGTCCGCACAGCTGCATGAGCTGGGGCTCGATATCGCTCACGCGCATTACCACCGGCATGGCGCCTATGTGCTTGAGAATGCGGATATGCCGGGGTTCCCGCGCGAGGAACAGCTGGTTCTCGCGCGTCTGGTACTTGGTCACAGGCGCAGGTTTGAACGCGAAAGTTTTCAGCACCTGCCGCCTGCATGGCAGCGTCCGGCGCTTCGTCTGACCTTGCTGTTGCGGCTCGCCGCCCTGTTTCATCGCAGCCGGACGGATACGGCCTTGCCTGATCTGCGCTTGCGCGTGCATGGGCGATCGATGGAGTTGCAGTTGCCGTCAGGATGGCTTGCAAACAATCCCCTCACGCTCGCCGATCTTGAACGCGAACAGAAGTTTCTTGCCGAGGCTGAGTGCAAGCTGACTATCCGGCGCCGCAGCTGAGGTCTCAGCTCTTCTCGGCGAGCCGCGCCAGTAGCTGGCTCTGGACCGAGAGCAATGCGGCATCTGGTGCAGGTCTGGCGCGCTGATAACTGCCATCGCCACGTAGTTCCCATGCCTGACAGTTATCAGACAGGTTGGCATCCAGATCTGCCAGGATGCGCGCTTTCAGCGTTGTATCCGATATGGGGAAGCACACCTCGATACGTCTGAAGAAATTGCGATCCATCCAGTCGGCGCTGGAGCAGAAGAGATTCTCGTCACCGTTGGCGTGAAAATAATAGACACGCGAGTGTTCCAGGAATCGACCGACAATTGACCGTACCTTGATGTTGTCTGAAATACCGGGTATTCCAGGTCGCAGGCAGCATATACCGCGCACGATCAGGTCGACCATGACGCCGGCGGAAGATGCTCTGTACAGCGCCTGTATTACCTCCGGTTCAACCAAAGCATTGAGCTTGGCGATAATATGGCCAGCTCCGCCAGTCTCCACGTTGCGGATCTCTGTATCGATGTGCTGGAGGATGCGTTCATGCAGAGTGAACGGTGCCTGATAAAGGCGCAGCAGGGGCGGTGTCCTGGTCAGGCTGGTCAGCTGCAGAAAGACCTGATGAACATCCCGCGCCAGCGCTTCGTCTGCGGAGAGCAGGCTGTAGTCGGTATACAGGCGCGCAGTCCCGGTATGGTAGTTGCCGGTGCCGAGGTGCACATAGCGCTTCAGCTGGCCGTTCTCCCGGCGTACGACCAGCCCCAGCTTGCAGTGCGTCTTGTAGCCCACGACGCCATAGACCACATGGGCGCCGGCTTCCTGAAGTCGGTTGGCGAGCAGTATGTTGGCCGCCTCATCGAAGCGCGCGCGGAGCTCGATGCTGACGGTCACTTCCTTGTTGGCCTGCGCAGCCCTGACCAGCGCGTCCACGATCGGTGACTCTGCGCCGGCCCGGTAGAGGGTCAGCTTGATCGCGAGCACGTTCGGGTCTTCGGCGGCGCGATCAAAGAAGTCGATCACCGGGGAGAATGACTCGTAGGGATGGTGCAGCAGGATGTCGCTGTTGCTGATCGCAGAAAAAATATCGCCGGCGGCCAGCATTGCTTTCTGCAGTCCTGGCGTGAAAGGGGGGTTTCTGATGTCGTCGCGGCCGGTCATTGCGTAGACAGCCATCAGGCGATTCAGGTTGACCGGTCCATCCACGCGATACAGGTCATGCTCGTCGAGTTCGAACATCTCCAGCAGAAAGTCCACATGCTCCTTGGGGCAGTTGTGTGCGACTTCCAGGCGAACCGCCTGACCATAGCGGCTGGCGATCAACTGCCCTTCGACCGCCTGCATGAGGTCTTCAACTTCCTCGCTCTCGACATACAGGTCGCTGTTGCGTGTTACACGGAACTGATAGCAGCCCTGAATCTCCATGCCTGTAAACAGTTCGTCAACGAAGGCATGGATGACGGAAGACAGAAACACGAAGTCGTTGGTGCCGGTCTCCGGCAACGACGGGTCGAGACGGATCAGGCGCGGCAGGGATCGTGGCGCCTGCACGATGGCGCGCTGGCAGGGGTGGCCGAAGGCGTGTATGCCCTTCAGTCCGACGATGAAGTTCAGGCTCTTGTTGAGAATTCTGGGGAATGGTCGGGCGGGATCAAGAGAGGTCGGACTGAGTACAGGTTCGATCTCACGATGGAAGTAGTTTCTCAGCCATTCGCGGTGTTCCGGGCGCCAGCGTGTCCGGCGTACAAACCGGATCCCGGCCGTTTCCATTGCGGGGATCAACTCCCTGTTCAGCAGGCGGTATTGTTCATCGACAAGCCGGTGAGCGCGTTGGCTGACGTCATCCAGTACCTGGCTGGCGCTCAACATGTCGGGGCCCTGGGGCGGAAGTCCCAGTTCCTGGCGCTGACGCAGTCCGCTGACGCGAATCTCGAAGAACTCGTCCAGATTTGTCGAAACGATACAGAGAAACTTCAGTCGTTCGAGAAGCGGGATGGAAGGGTCTTTTACCTGGTGCAGTACGCGCTGATTGAATTCCAGCGCGCTGAGTTCCCGATTGATGAAGTGTTCGGGCAGTTTGAGGTTTGGCGTGTCCAAAAGAGGCAACCTGCAGATCCGGCCAAAACTATAGCAGGGCGCGAAAACAGGGGCGCTGCACAGGTCACACTTGTCATAACCTGTCGAGGAACTGGCGAAAGCAGACGCCTGCCTGGGGCGGGGCGCCCTAGCGGCTAGCCGGGCGATTTGCCGCGAGGGCAGTCTGGCGGGTTGAAATGCGGGCGAGAAGTGGTTGTGCGGTTGTCTGGAATGCCATTAGTTCAGCACCACGCAATGGTTCCGCCGGCGGCAGGATCACGGTCTGCGGGTTCAGATGAACGCCGTTCTTGCGATATTCGTAATGCAGGTGCGCTGCGGTCGCGAGGCCGGTCGCACCGACATAGGCGATGACCTCGCCCTGCCGTACCTTTGAACTATAGCCGCTGGTTTTGGCAAACCGGGACAAATGCGCGTAAAGGGTGGTGATGTTTCCGCCGTGCTGCAGGATCAGCGTATTGCCATAGCCGCTCTTCCAGCCACGAAAGATCACCTTGCCATCACCAGATGCCTGTACCGGAGTTCCGGTCCGTGCCGCGTAATCCACGCCTTGGTGGGCGCGAATCGTATTCAGAACAGGATGTCGACGGTTGGGGTTGAATTTGGAACTGATCCGGGCAAACGACACTGGTGCGCGAACAAATGCCTTGCGCATCGGCCTGCCATCGGCCGAGTAATAGGCGGCGCGACCATCGGCCTCTTCAAAGCGGATGGCGGTATAGCGGCCACCACGGTTGGTGAACTCAGCGGCAAGAATTTCACCTTCGCCCAGTTTCTTGCCATTCCGCCAGAGTTCTTCATAAACCAGGGTGAATTCGTCACCGGTATTGATGTCGCGAACAAAGTCGATATCCCAGGCAAAAATATCCGCCAGTTTCATGACCGCCTTCTCGGAAAGGCCGGCATCTGCGGCCGCCTCAAAGAGGGATGTCGAGATACGACCGCCGACAGTCACCGTGCGGCGATCAAGGGGCAGATTGACCAATTCGGCGCGGAACAAGGGTTCCGCACGGGTCGCTGCGGTATCTGAAGTGCTGTCATTACGCTGGACCACGAAGGTCTGGCCAATACCAATATCCCGTTCAACTGTCAGCACTGCTCCATTTTCGTGGCGAACCGACAGGCTGTCGCCTGGCCGCAGAATGCGCAGGTTCTTGCGTGCCGTATCCAGTTGCAGTATCTCTGCGAGGTCGACAAGGCTGAGTCCGGCATCCCGGAACAGGCTGTCCACCGTGTCGCCAGACTGAACGTCCAGTATCAGCGTTTCAACGGGATCGGGCGTTTCTGGGGCCGGACTGACTTTGCTGGCAGCGACAGTTTGAGTCGCCGTTCTCGCAACGGCCTCAGGTCGAAGCATGCTGGTGCCGGTGATCTGTCCCGTCAACTGAAAGCCCGCCAACAACGCCAGAGCGGCCGCAACGGTTACGCGCAATGCCGCAGGCACGCGTGGCAGAGTCAATCGGTAGAACCGGTTTTTTATGGGCTCAGGCGATCGCATCTTTTCGTCCATTTACGCCTTTGCCAAGAAGAAAACTGCCCATAAACTGCCAGCGGGCGGCACATCGGAACAAAAGAGCGCCCTGACCCTTGGCTGGCAGCGCGGCGATTATTACCAGCCAGGCGTACCCCGGTCAACCTGATATTTCCCGAAACATCAATGGGTTCACAGATGGATACCGGTTTGTGGACTTAATCAGGGCCGGCGGCCTGAGGGGTGGCTGATCCGTGACCCCCGTCCCTGAATCGTTTATCTTTCCGTCCCCGCGCCCGGCCTGGCTTTCCGATATGAGCACAGCAGAAGAACAACTTGCAGAAATCCGGCGTGGTGCCGCCGATATTCTGGTGGAAAGTGAGCTCAAGACCAGGCTTGAATCGGGCCGGTCCCTGGTCGTCAAGGCCGGGTTTGACCCGACCGCACCGGATCTGCATCTTGGCCATACGGTGCTCATCAACAAGATGCGCCGGTTCCAGGAATTCGGCCATCAGGTGGTGTTCCTGATCGGCGATTTCACCGGGCTGATCGGCGATCCGACCGGACGCAACGCCACCCGGCCCCCGCTGACCCGCGAGGAGGTTGCGGCCAATGCGGCGACCTATGAAAGGCAGATATTCAAGATCCTGGACCCGGAACGCACGACCATCGAGTTCAACTCACGATGGATGGGGGCCATGGATGCTGTGGGGCTTATCCAGTTGGCGGCGCGCCATACGGTGGCGCGTATGCTGGAACGGGATGATTTCCGGCAGCGCTATGCTGATGGGCGCCCTATCGCCATCCATGAATTTCTCTATCCGCTGGTTCAGGGCTACGACTCCGTCATGCTGAAGGCTGATATTGAGCTGGGCGGGACCGATCAGCGCTTCAATTTGCTGGTGGGACGCCAGCTGCAGCAGGACTATGGCCAGTCGCCGCAAGTGGTTATCACGATGCCGCTTCTGGAAGGGCTTGACGGCGTAAACAAGATGTCGAAATCACTCGGTAACTACATAGGTATCACCGAGCCTGCCGACGACATGTTTGGCAAACTGATGTCAGTCTCCGACGACCTGATGTGGCGGTATTTCCAGCTGCTGAGCTTCAGGTCTCAAGCCGGGATTGCGGGTCTGCGGCAACAGGTAGCCGACGGCAGGAATCCGCGGGACATCAAATTTGAGTTGGCGCAAGAAATCGTGACCCGGTTCCATGATGCTCGTTCGGCTGAGGCTGCCCAGGACAACTTCATCAAGCGCTTTCGGGACCATGAAATCCCGGCAGATTTGCAGCTGGTCGTAATCAATGTGTCTGCGACGGGTTGCGGAATTGCCAGCATCCTGCGGGATGCGCAGCTCGTCAGCAGCAATTCCGAGGCAAACCGCATGATTGAGCAGGGTGCGGTACGCATAAATGGCGAGCGGGTCATGAGTCGCGATCTTGTTGTTGCGGTGAATTCAGATCTGGTTTTGCAGGTTGGCAAGCGGCGTTACGCGCGAGTACGCCTCGCCCTGAACGGGTAGCTGCCAGCCGTCAGAATTTATTTACGCTGCTGTATTGACCGAACTCAACTGGCCTGTATACTTAGCGGCCCGCCCACTCAGAAGTGGGCTTGATCTTTAAGAAGACGAAAACAGGTAATTTGTGTGGGTGCTCGCGTCGATGGGCCTGCCTGGCAGGTCTTGCGTGAGTAACTGAACTACTCGCCTTTAATCCGCAAGGATGAGGCGATCGCGTTCAGGGTCTCACTTTACAGCTCAAATCTTTGTCTATGACGAAAGAGCTTGAACTGAAGAGTTTGATCCTGGCTCAGATTGAACGCTGGCGGCATGCTTAACACATGCAAGTCGAACGGTAACGCGGGGGCAACCCTGGCGACGAGTGGCGGACGGGTGAGGAATGCTTGGGAATCTGCCTGTTAGTGGGGGACAACCCGGGGAAACTCGGGCTAATACCGCATACGCTCTACGGAGGAAAGCGGGGGACCGTAAGGCCTCGCGCTAACAGATGAGCCCAAGTCGGATTAGCTAGTTGGTGGGGTAAAGGCCTACCAAGGCAACGATCCGTAGCTGGTCTGAGAGGACGATCAGCCACACTGGGACTGAGACACGGCCCAGACTCCTACGGGAGGCAGCAGTGGGGAATATTGGACAATGGGGGAAACCCTGATCCAGCAATGCCGCGTGTGTGAAGAAGGCCTGCGGGTTGTAAAGCACTTTTGGCAGGGAAGAAAAGCACTGGCCGAATACGCCAGTGTGTTGACGTAACCTGCAGAAGAAGCACCGGCTAACTCTGTGCCAGCAGCCGCGGTAATACAGAGGGTGCAAGCGTTAATCGGAATTACTGGGCGTAAAGGGCGCGTAGGCGGTTAGGTAAGTCGGATGTGAAATCCCCGGGCTCAACCTGGGAATTGCA
>JBIJCV010000038.1:0-9143 GCA_044344525.1 Gammaproteobacteria bacterium
CATCGAGAAACACACCCAGCAGACTGTTGATCGGTGCCCGGATGGCAGCAATACCATTCTCCGCACCAACCTCATGATCGATAAAAGCCTGCCCCTGAAATACACCGCCATCAAGCGGGTCGCAGCAGTTTCCCGGAATGTTGAACACGCCACCAGTGGCGTTACTGAATACCACTGCACCACCAGCCAGAGAAATGCCAGACACCGGCGTGGGCGACTGTGCGGGCGCTGTGTCAGTCGCGTTTCCATACATGATCGCGCTGCCATCAGGCATCCCGGCGAGCCAGGGATTGGCCGTACCAAGAACATTGGTAGAACTGGCCTGTGCTGTCACCGCCAGCAGACACAAGGCAGATATGCTTAAGGACTTGTACACAGCGCTACTCCCCACAATTCATTTTTTTATACAGCCCGGGCAAACCGAAGCTGTTTACATGGGGTCATATTATGCGTTGCGCGTTCCGGCAATACCAAATCCTATTTCGATATTATGTATTGAAAAAGTGGTATTGGATCACACTTGTGACTGACAAATGCAAGGTACCCAATTCAGCGGGGCAAGGCGCATTGAGGGACGATGCTGCAGTGACTTCCCGGTTCGGAATTGTTCATGAAGATGCCGAACTGCTGGCCATCAACAAGCCAGCCGACCTGGTCTGTCATCCGAATAAGAACGACGAGCTATCGAGTCTGATTGGCCGGGTGTGCCTGTATCTAGCGCAAACGGATATTCGGCCACAACTGGGGAACTGCGGCGAGATTGATGCCGCACTGGGCAAGGATCTGCGCAGCTGCGTTGCTATCAAGGATTGCGTATGCGCCGAGGGGCTGCGGCTCAAACCAGCTTTGACGTGCTACGCCGGTTCACGCGCACAGGCATACCCCTCACACTGCTCCGCGTACTACCGCGAACGGGCCGCAAGCATCAGATCCGCATCCACCTCGCCTGGCGCGGGCACCCGATCGTCGGCGACAAGATTTACGGCGGAGCGGTTGATCAATCCGGCAGGGAGCAGCCGCCCGCCGACAACAATCAAACAATCAAACAATCAAACAATCAAACAATCAAATGCTCCGGCACCGCCTACTCGATTACTGCCACCGATTTGATCTGGGCCCAGACCTTTGCTCCGGGCGCCAATCCCAACGCATGCACCGAACGCGCAGTCAGCCGCGCGAGCAGCAGCGTGCCACCGATATCGACCTGCGCGAGCCGTGCGGCCGGATGGCCACTCTCCGCGATGGCGGTGACCGTGCCGGGCAGCAGATTGAGGATACTGACGTCGTCGGCACGGCTGAGCGCCAGGCTCACGTCGCGGGCCAGCACCCGCAAGCGCAGGCGGCGACCGATTGCCACGCCGCTGTCCTGTACCCAGAGACTGCCGCCGGGGAATGCCGCACGCAGCAGGTGCCAGTCGGCATCCCGCTCCGCCGCAGTGGCCTCGAGCACGACCCCGACATCTTCATCCTCACTGCGCGGCAGATCGAGTCTGGACATGACTTCAGCGATCGGACCGCTGGCAAAAACCCGCCCCTGCTCCAGCACGACGAGGTGATCGGCAAAGCGCGCGACCTCGTCGGGTGAATGCGTCACGTACAAGACAGGGATCTGCAACGTTTGATGCAACTGTTCGAGATACGGCAGGATCTCCCGCTTGCGGGCCAGGTCCAGCGCCGCAAGCGGTTCATCGAGCAGCAGGATGCGCGGACTCACGGCCAGCGCACGGGCGATCGCGACACGCTGGCGTTCGCCACCGGACAGCCGCTCCGGTTTGCGCGAGAGCAGATGCCCGATACCCAGCAGGCCAATCGCCTGATCCAGCGACACGCGACGCCCGGCTTCTGCACTACGCCGCAGACCAAACTCCAGGTTGCCCTGCACCGTCAGGTGCGGGAACAGCGCGGCATCCTGAAAAACGTAGCCGATGGACCGCCGGTGCGTCGGCACAAAGCGCGCCTGGTCCTGCCAGATCTCGTCACCGAGCGCGAGAAAACCGCGAGGTACACGCTCGAGCCCGGCCACACAGCGCAACAGGGTGGTCTTGCCGGAACCGGAAGGACCAAACAGCGCCGTCACGCCGGTGGCCGGCAGGTCCAGCTCAACGTCGAGGTTGAAGCCGGGGTAATCCACACGAAAGCGCGCCGCGATGCTCATGGATGCACGAACCGGTAACGCCGGTTTACGGCGTACACACCGAGCAGCAAGAGGAACGATGCCACCAGCAGGCTACCCGCCAGCAGATGCGCAGAGGCGTACTCCATCGCTTCGGCATGATCGTAGATGGCGATCGAGAGCACGCGGGTTTCACCCGGAATATTGCCACCCACCATCAGCACGACACCGAATTCGCCGACCGTGTGCGCAAAGCTCAGCGTGATCGCGGTGAGGAATCCGCGTCTGGACATCGGCACCACAACACTGAAGAAGCTGTCCCAGGGACCGGCGCGCAGTGTCGCGGCGGATTCCGTCATCTGGCTGCCGACTGCGGCAAATGCGTCCTTCAGCGGCTGGACCATGAACGGCAGTGAATAGAGCGTGGAGGCGAAAACGAGCCCGGTAAAGGTGAAGGCCAGATGCGGCAGCCCGAATGATTGCAGCAGGCCGCCGATCGGTCCCTTCGGACCCAGCGCGACCAGCATGTAAAAACCGAGCACCGTGGGCGGCAGTACCAGCGGCAGCGCGACCACCGCTTCGAGCAGCAGCGCAGCGCGCGCCCGGGTACGCGCCAGCCACCAGGCCAGCGGCGTGCCGATCAGCAGCAGGATCAGCGTGGTGAGCGCAGCCAGTGCGAGCGTGGTGCGCAGCGCCTGCAGGTCAGCTGCGGACATGCCTACTGCGCCGAATCGCCGGGCAGTGCGAAACCATAACGACGCAGCACCTCGCGCGTCGCATCGCTGTCAATCCATGTCGAAAAAGCGGCGGCCAGCGGATTCGTCTGCGCGCGTCGTGTGATCACGTAGCCCTGCTCCAGCGGTGCATGCCAGGTGTCGGGAATCAGCGTCCATGCCCCCTTGCTCGTGAAGCCCGGCGCCAGCACCAGCGACAGCGCCACGATACCGGCATCTGCAGCACCACTGTCGATGAACTGTGCGGTCTGCGCGATGTTCTCACCACGCACCAGCTTCGGCGCCATCGCCATCCACACGCCTTCGTGATCAAGTGCCTCCTGTGCGCGCTTGCCGTAGGGCGCATGCTCCGGGTTGGCGATGGCAAACTTGCGGATGGCAGCCGTCGGCAACTCCTTCAGGGACAGCCGCCCGAGTTCCGGCTTGAGGCTCCACAGCACGAGGCGGCCGACCGCATAAGGCTTTGCCGCACCACTGGTCAGGCCCTGTTTTTCCAGCGCACGCGGATAGCTGATATCCGCCGAGAAAAACAGGTCGAAGGGTGCGCCGTTGGCAATCTGCGCGGCAAATTTGCCGGACGAGCCGTAGACAACCTCGACGGTGGCGCCGGGGTGTCCGGCATGAAAGCCGGCAACTACCTCGGGCATCGCGTAGCGGAGATCAGCGGCTGCGGCAATCGTCAGCACTTCAGCATCCGCAGCGGTGGCAATCAGTCCGGCCAGCAGCAGGGCAGCACCACGCCAGCGCGATATCAGCAGGGTTTTCATGCCGTTCTATATTATCGTATGCGCCCGGCACCAACCCGCCACAAATTGCCGGTAGCGGAGACCCCATCAAGTGACGACTGCCGTGGATCCACTTTCCAGACCGACGCGCGGCACGCTGCTGCGCTGGATCGGCTGGTTCGGCATCGCAAATGCGGCGCTGTATGGCCTGGTCGGGCTGCGTTACCTGTACGCCTTTGGTATGCCCGGTTCAGGGGTGGCGACGACCTACGTCGCGCTGGCCTTCATCGGCCAGTTCGCCCTGCTCGGCTTCCTGCCACTGATGCTGCTGCTCGGACCACTGGCCTTGCTGCTGCCGCGCAAGGGCCTGCTGATGGTTATCGGCGTACCGGTCGCAGCAGCCGGGCTGACCATCCTTGCGCTGGATACGAATGTGTTTGCGGAGTACCGCTATCACATGAGCGCGCTGACGGCCGAGATCTTCGAAGCCTCAACCTGGATTTTTGCGGGCGTCATCTTCAGCGTCGCACTGCTGTTCCAGGCCATGCTTGCGGGCAATGTCTGGCAGCGGGTCGCAGCACGCAACAGCAGCACGGGCATCTGGCTGGCTGCGGCGCTGATTCTCGGCTGGTCCGGCGGGCAAGGCATCCATATCTGGGCAGATGCCACCGCCTACACACCGGTGTTGGGTTTCACGCGTTACATGCCCGTGTATTTTCCGATCAAGGCCACACGCAGCCTGGCCAGGCTGGGCCTGGTCGATCCCGAAGCTGTGGAACGGGCACGCCTGCTGCGCAAGACCAGCGCCCCCGACAGCGGCCAGCTGCGCTATCCGCTGCAACCGCTGGTGTGCACGACGGACAATGCACAGCTGCCGAATATCCTGTTCGTCGTCATCGATGCCTTGCGGCCCGACAAGATCAACCCGACAAATACGCCGCGCATCGCGCAGTTTGCTGCGGAAGGTCTGCAATTCAGCAATCACTACAGCGGTGGCAACTCTTCGCGCATGGGCTTCTTCTCCATGTTTTACGGCCTGCCGAGCACCTACTGGCAGGCCTTCAACGACACGCAGCGCCAGCCGGTGCTGATGGATCAGATTGTTGCGCAGGGTTACGAGATCGCCGCTTTCAGTTCGGTTGGCTTTGGCAGTCCGGCGCGCATTGACCACAGCCTGTTCGCTGCGGTAAACCCCAGATTCCTGTACACGGCAGCGCATGATGGTGATCGAAACGTAGCCGTCACGGGCGCCTGGCAGCGCTGGTTCGATGTGCGCAACGCGCGGGAAACACCGTGGTTCAGCCTGCTGTATTACGACCCCGGCAGTGCCGCCAGCGAGAACGGCGGCAGTTCTGCCGCTCCGCGCACCCTGGCCGAAAGGCAGGCCGCCTACATGCATGGCATACGGGCCAGCGATGACGAACTGCGCAAGGTGCTTGCCGATCTCGACCGGAAGGAAGGCCAGCGTGAAACCCTGGTGATCGTCGCCAGCGACCACGGCTACGAATTTGACGAACTGGGACTCGGCAATGTCGGACACGGCAGCAACTATGGTCCCTGGCAGTTGCGCTCCACGTTACTCATGCGCTGGCCCGGCCGCGCGCCGCAGGTGTACACGCATCGCAGTGCGCATCAGGATCTGCCCGGCACCCTGCTGCAGGAAGTCTTTGGCTGCAGCGGCCCGGTGTCTGACTACAGCAGTGGCAGCAATCTGTTCAGCGAGAAATCGTGGGACTGGATGATCGCCGGCAGTTACAGCAGCTACGCGATCGTCCAACCGGACAAACTGATCGTCAGCTATCCTGGTGGACTCATCGAGGTACTGGGCCCCGACTACCGGCCACATGTGGGCCTGCGACCGGATCCGGCAACGATCGAAGCGACACTGCTGGAAATGCGGCGTTTCTACCAGTGAACACGCTTGATGCAGCCGAAGACATGTTCAACCATTACAGATTCTGACAGACGGACAGGAACCACCATGCATTCACTGTCGGCAATCATCGTGTGCATGAACGAGCAGGACCGTATCCGGCCCTGCCTGGAATCGCTGAAAAACATCGCCGATGAAATCATCGTGTTTGATTCCGGCAGCACCGATAACACCGTTGCGATCGTCCGCGAATACACCGACAAGGTCTGGATCACTGAAGACTGGCCCGGCGACGGTTTTCAGAAACAGCGGGCACTCGACAAGGCCACCTGCGACTGGGTGCTGATCATCGATGCCGACGAGTGGCTGGATGCCGACATGAAAGCGTCGATCCGGACCATCCTGTCCAGACCACAGATCGAGGAAGTTGCCTTCAAGCTGCCCTGGGGCAACGTGATCCTCGGCAGGCAACTGAAATACGGCCGATCCGCGCGGGCGCCAAAACGCCTGTTCAGGCGTGCTGGCGCACACATCACCCCGGTTGTGGTGCACGGAAATATCGTGACTGACGGGAAGATTGCCACGATCAGCAAGGGTTACCTGATGCACAGCTCGCTCAGGGGCTTCGATCATCTGCTGGAAAAGAACCGCGGTTATGCCTGGGAAACCAGCCGCAAGTACTTTGCGCAAAAGACCCGCAGTTATGGCGTCTTCTTTGCGGTGGTGCGTGCCGTATGGACCTTCTTTCTGATCTATGTGCTCAGGCTCGGGTTTCTCGACGGCCAGCGCGGGCTGATGATGGCCGTGATGTTCGCGCAGGCTTCGTTCAACAAGTATGCGGGCCTGTGGTACCTGGAACAGAGCCGTGACAAGCCCGCCGGCGATTAGCTGGGGTCAGCGGCCGGCCAGCTCCCGATAGACCTGCAGGGTTTTTTCCGTGCCCTGCTCCACATTGAATATATCCCGGATGCGACGCTGTGCTGCCTGCCCGAACTGTGCACGCAAGGCCGGGTCCGCCCACAGCTTGACGATACCTTCAGCCAGCGCCTGCGGGTCGTTGACCGGAACAACAAAACCGGACTCGCCATCGGCAACCAGCTCGGCATTGCCACCACTGTCGGAAATGACGGCCGGCCGCCCGTAAGCCATGGCTTCCACGACGGCGCGCGCCAGACCTTCGCGCTTGGTGGTCGGCAACACGATGATGTCGCTGGCAGCGGCAACCTCGGGCGCATCGTCACGGTAACCGAGTATATGAATGCGTTCGGGATGCGCTGCCTTGCTGACCGCATCGAGTACCGCCGGGTCGTCGGGCTTCGGCCCGACCAGCAGAATGTGGATCGGCGCCTCGGCAGGCAGGTGATGGGTGGCCGCAATCAGCACATGCAAACCCTTGTGGGCACGCAGATTGGCAACCATCGCAACCTTGAAAGCGTCGGCCGGGAGATTGAGTGACGCCAGATCCGCCACTGGCTGCTGATACCAGGCCAGATCATGCCCCTTGTATACGGTCACGAGCTTGTGAGTGCCGCCCCACATCTGTTTTTCCAGATAGGTCTTTACGGCCTCGGATACGCAGATGATCCTGTCGATGCGCGGATTGAGGCAGTTCAGGTAACTGATCGGATCGTAGCGCCGCAGACTGCCCGGCTGGCCACGGTAAACGAGCACCTTGACCGGCAGCCCCATGGCAGCCAGCACACCGTTGCTGATCGCACGGCTGTTGAACAGATGCAGGATCTGAAAGCCCTCATCCCGCACCAGCTTGCGGATGAAGCGGATCGAGCGCAGCGAAATCTTGCTGCGGATCTTGTGCGGAATGACCCGTATACCCAGCCCGCGATAGTAATCCACGAGTATTGACTCGGGACTGCACATGACCGTGATATCCACTTCACCGGATGCCTGCGCGCCGCACAGCTGTGCGGCTTCCGGGCGAACCGGATTGAGGTTTTTGCGGCCGAGATAGTCGGCGAGCACCAGAACCCTGATTTTACTGTCCGTCACAGTCAGATCATCCCGTTGTCATACCGGCTCTGGACTTGCATGCAGGAGCGCCCGAATATGCACCCGGCGACTTCGCCACCGCACAGAGAAGAATCATGCAGCCTGAGCTGAACATTTATGTCTGCTCGACAGTCAGGCATCTGCTGTTCGCACTGCTGCGCTCCGACCTGCACAGGGACGAAGCACATTACATCCTGTTTTTCGCTGACTATCAGCACACATCCCTCGCAGACTGGAATCTCGGCTCACTGCCGGCGAACATTATCGTCCATGAGATGCGCCGTGGCAGCTTCCGCCAGCATATGGGCGGCAGTCTGCGCGGCAAGCTGTGCTATTTCTTCGCCATGCGCAACTGGCCGGCACCGGAAAGCCTGCTGGCAATACTGCGGACGCTGCTGGCTGACACCGCGCCGCAACTGGCCACCGTACTGACCGCCGCACAGACCGGCAACCCGCAGCCACGGCTATGGCTGTTCAATGAGCGCAACAAGATGGCACGCCTGCTCAGGCTGCTGATCAGGCGATTTGCGCTGATCGAGGATGGCGAGTCGAACTACCGCCTGCTGCTGTGTCCGTGGTGGAAATGGCCGGCACGGTTGCTGCGCGGCCTGCCGCCGCGCGCCCGGGCCCTGGGCGAAGAGTCGTATTGTGAGTCGATCCATGCCCTGGATCCGGAGCGGCTGCCAGAGCGGGTACGTCACAAGGGCCGGCGCATCGATTTCCTCGATCACCCGTCTGCGCGCAAACTGATGGAACAGATATTCAGCGGGCTTGCCACAACTCCCCGGCTCGCGCGGCAGGTCGTTGTCGCCACCCAGCCATTTCGCATTCCCGGCGTCAGCCTGGCCGACAAGCAGCAGGTCTATGACCGGATCATCAGGCATCTGCAAACGCTGCAGAGGCCGGTCATTCTGAAGAACCATCCCGCCGAAGATGCCGACGACTATGCGTTTCTCGGCGACCGGGTCACCCGGGTACCGGGCAAGATTCCACTGGAAGCGATGTTGCCGGGAAATGCCGGGCCGCTGACCATCGTATCGATCCTGTCCAGCGCCGGCATGGGCTTTGAACGCTATTGCCGGCGCATTCGGCTGTGCGATGACAGCGAAAGCAACGCGCTGTATCTGCAAACCGTGCGGCACTGGATCGCCGAACCGCAGGAACTTGCGCGGGTTCTGCAGCAAAAGCTGCCGGATTGATTCCGCCAGCCTGGCGTTTGCAATATCCGCCGGGCCGCGCAACCATTGTGGCCTCCATCCATCTGCTCCCGGGGCTGCGCCGCATGACCGGATTCCGTACACGGGCAACTCTGCTCACCATCATCCTGCTCGGCATCACGGTGACAGCCAGCGCCGAACCCTGGATCGATACCTCAAATGCTGCGCTCCGCACGGAAGTCCAGTACCTCGCCGACCGGGGGCTGATCAAGGCGCCGGTCACCACCTGGCCGCTGATGTGGGCAGCCATTGAAACCGACCTGCATGCGGTCGATGTGAGCCAGCTTGATGAGCCGGCACTGAATGCCTGGCAAGACGTCATGCGGCACCTGAACTTTTCAAAGCAGTCCGTCAGCTCGGCACGCATCACGGTTGCGAACGACGACAACCGCTTTGCCGGCTTTGGCGACGAGTATCGTGACAAGAACACCGTGGCATTGAGCTACAGCACGATGGGCGACCGCTGGGCACTCA
>JBIJCV010000039.1:0-9140 GCA_044344525.1 Gammaproteobacteria bacterium
TGGACGTCACGGCCCGTCTGCAACTCAAACCGGAACTTGCCAGCAGCGGCCAGGTGGTGGCCGTCAGCCTGACCGGCACTGCGCCAGACGGCCTCACACTGGAACTGGTTCATCCCACCCTGGAGCACATGGATCAGCGTGTGACACTGAAACGTGACGCAGATGGCTATGCTGGTAGCGTGGTACGCGCCGACACACGGCTCTACGTGCTGCTCAGCGACGATACGGGCAAGTGGCGTCTCACCGGCGTGCTGGAGCCCGGCCAGAACGTACTGGATCTGAAGGCAAAGCATTGACGATGGCCGCGACGGTCAGCTGTTTTCATTGCGGTACCGCGATTCGCGGCCCGGTGACGCAGCAACTGCAACTCGACGATGTACCGGTCGCACTGTGCAGTTCTGCCTGCCTTGAAATCACCACGCGCATCCGGGACAAGGGCCTGACGGAGTTCTATAGCTTCCGCAGCGCACCAGCTGCGCCAGCCGGTACCGACACCGGAACCGAACGTTGGGCGACCTACGACCGGGAGCCACTGCAGAGGGAATTTGTCAGCACGCACCAGGATGGCAGCCGCGAAGCGCAGTTGCTCCTGCAGGGCGTGCGCTGCGCCGCCTGCTCCTGGCTGATCGAGCGTGCCATGCACGCTGTACCCGGTGTATGCGAAATTGCAGTGGATCCGCTCACCACCCGCACGCGCCTGCGCTGGGATCCGCACAAGACGCGCCTGAGCGAACTGCTGGCCAGCATCGCCGTACTGGGCTATGACCCTTATCCCTGCACGGAGGATGAGGTTGATCGCGCCGCAGTCCTTGAGCGACGCGCAGCCCTGCCGCGACTGATCGTCGCCGGCCTCGGCATGTCCGAGGTCATGGGCTATGCCGTCGCGCTGTACGCTGGCGCATTGCATGATGCGGATCCGGCGATCTACCAGTTCCTGCGTCTCGTCAGCATGCTGGTTGCGACCCCCGTGGTGTTCTACGCCGGTGCGCCGTTTTACCGAGGCGCCGCGCGGGGGCTGCGCATGGGCCGGCCCGGCATGGACGTACCAGTGAGCCTGGCAATCGCCGCAGCCTATATCGCCAGTGTCTGGAATACCTTCAAGGGCAGCGGCCAGGTCTATTTCGATTCAGCCGTCATGTTCGTGTTCTTCCTGTCCTGCGCACGCTTTCTGGAAATGTCCGGGCGGCATCGCGCGCTGAGCCTGACCGGTGCACTGGCACGGCACCTGCCCCGGGTAGCCACACGGCTGCGTGAGGGTAGAACGGAAGTCGTCGGTGTAGTGGAACTGCATCGTGGCGATCTCGTGCTGGTACCCCCGGGGCAATCGATCCCCGTCGATGGCCGACTCGACAACGGCGCGGCGCGCGTCGATGAGTCGCTGTTGACCGGCGAGTCACGTCCGGTACGCAAGACTGCCGGCGACCCGATCGTCGCCGGCAGCATCAATCTGCTCGGCGCCATCACGGTATGTGTGGAACGCGTGGGTGCCAGTACTTTACTGGCACAGATCAGCCGACTCATCGCCGTGGCCCGTGAAGAACGGCCGCGCGTGGTCGAGATCACCGACCGCGTCGCCGTGTGGTTCGTCACCGGCGTCCTCGCACTGGCGGTCGCGGCTGGTGCAATCTGGTGGTTGATTGACGCCTCGCGCGCCTTTGATGTCGTGCTCGCCGTACTGGTAGTCACCTGCCCCTGTGCACTGGCGCTGGCAACGCCCGCCGCTTTCACCGTTGGCATGAGTGTACTGGCGCGTCAGGGTGTGCTGCTGCGCCGGGCAGGTGCGCTGGAAATGCTGAGCCGCGTGACCGATCTGGTCTTCGACAAGACGGGCACCCTGACCGAGCACTCCGCCGGCATTCACCGCATCGAGACTTTTGCCGGACACGACGCAGCGCAGATGCTGGAGCTCGCCGCACTGCTGGAGTCACGTTCGGAGCATCCGATCGCAAGGGCTTTTCCATCGCCCGCTGCAGCACTGCCGGTCACCGGGATCATGGCAGTACCGGGACAGGGCCTGGAAGGCTGCGTGAACGGTATGCGGCTGCGTATCGGCACCCGCGCTTTCGCCCTCGAACTGAGCGACACAGATCCTGCCACTGACAGCCCCGAATCAGCCACGCAATTCGTTTACCTCGGCAGTGACTCACAGCTCATGGCGCGCTTTGCCATCGCCGAACAGGTACGCGCTGATGCACCTGCTGCGCTAGCAGCACTGCAAGCAGCAGGAATCAGCCTGGCCATCGCCAGCGGCGACCAGGCAGGCCCGGTGCGCGCAGCAGCACAGCAACTCGGCATACACACCTGGCACGCCGGTCTGCAGCCGACCGGCAAGCTCGAACGCGTACGCCGGATGCAGCAGAACGGCCGTATCGTCGGCATGGTTGGCGACGGCATCAATGACTCACCGGTGCTGGCCGGCGCCGACGTGTCCGTTGCCGTCGGTACTGGCACATCACTGGCCCAGCACGCCGCAGATTGCATCCTGATGGGTGCGGGCCTCGCCGCCTTGCCAGCCGCCGTAGTGCATGCACGACGTACCATGCATATCGTGCGGCAGAACCTCTGGTGGGCCGTGATCTACAACGTCGTTGCGGTACCGCTGGCCATCACCGGCATGCTGGCGCCATGGCTCGCAGCACTGGGCATGTCGGCCAGCTCGCTGCTGGTGACCTTCAACGCGCTGCGCCTGGGACGCATGCCACGAGGTGCTGCCACAGCGGCGCCCGGGCGTGTACCTGGCCAGGGCCAAGCCATCCCGTGAACATCATCTTCGTGCTGATTCCACTCGGTCTGGCGCTGCTGCTGGCCGCCGTGCTGGCCTTCTTCTGGGCGGTGCGCAGCGGTCAGTTCGATGACCTGGAAACACCCGCCTGGCGCATCCTGCTGGATGACGACCGCAACCCGCCGCCAGAGGCGGACAAGTCGCCGAAGTAGTGCGTGCCTGGTACCTACTCCGCCTTTGGCCAGGCGCTCGCGTCGATGGTTTCCAGGTAGCCATGCCAGGTTGCGTAGGCAAGCAACGGGATCATGATCACGAACAGCAGAAAAGCGGTGGCAAAGCCGATCAGCACAGACGTGATGATGACGGCGGCCCAGTTGAGCATCGCGCGCTTGTTGCGCAGCACGGCATTCACGCTGGTAACCACGGCAGTGACAGCATCGGTCTGACGGTCGTCGATCATCGGTAGCGAAAAAGCGCTGACCGCAAAGGTGATGGCAGCAAACAAGCCACCGATCATCGTGCCGGCCAGCACGTAGGGCCACATCTCGGCAAATGCCGCCTGGTTTTCCATCGGCAGAAAAATGCTGATCAGCGAAACAGAACGCGCCCACACCAGGAAAACCACCAGCAGTGTCAACCCGAAGATCATGGCGTTGCTGAATACCCTGCGTATGCCGCGCAACGAGATGATCATCATCGGCGTCTTGCCTGCTGCAACCTGGCGGCTGACCTCGTAGAGACCGATCGCAATGATGGGGGCAAGAAAAACGAAACCCGTGAGTGCGGCAAACACCAGCACGTAGCTGCCCAGACGGAAGGCCAGCCAGGTCACCAGGTAACTGATCAGCACGACTGTGATGCCAAAGCTGAGGGTTGGGCGCCAGGCGCGAACCAGGTCCCGCCAGCCCAAGCGCAGCCAGCGGAACGGTGCATAGGGCTCGAGTTTCCGGCACGGCGCTACAAAGGGCAAACCGCGGGGGACGTCACTCCCAGGTTGATCAGTCATCACCGGCTCTTCCTCACCAGTACAGACGAATGTCAGGCCGGGAGTATAAGCCGCCCGCTATTCATAATAAAAAGCGTTGAAAGCGTGATAGCCGATGAGAAACGGCAGTGCGGCGGCCAGCGCCACATGCACCACCAGCCAGGCCGTATTCGCCCGTTGGCTTTTCAGCCCCGCCAGCGGCCGCTGCAGCAATCCCAGCGCCACCAGACCGAGGAAGGCAAGACTCATCACCCGGGTATAGGCATGGCCGAAACTGAGCGCATGCAGGTACAGAAGCAGCGGTACCAGCGCACCCTGATCCCGGTGCAAGGTGAGCAGCCGTGCAGCCGGTGACGCGCTACCCATGCGCGCAACCGACAGGCGCCACTGCATGATGAAGAAGAGCGCGAGCGCCAGGCCCGTGAGCTGCTTGTAGAGTTCATTCGTCTGCAGGCCGGCGAGCCACTCCCAACGCCAGCCCCACAGCGCCTGGGCCACAAACGCAGCGATCAGCAGTGCTCCGGTCATCAGCCACGGCATATCAGCGAGGCCTAGGGAGACGCTGAACCGGCTGCTGCCGGCGACGATGTTGGCGCTGTCGCATTCAGCAGCGCATCGAGGCTTGCGGCGGCAGTACTCTCACCCAGCGCACTCATGAACACATCGGCAGACGGCAGATAGTAGCCATCGCGCGGCCAGCGGGCGCCGATCTCCGGCGGCTTGCTGAATGTCGCTGTCTTGTCGAGGTAGGTCTGGTAAGCACGGCGAATCGAAGTGCGCAAGGCCGCCAGCACACCGATCATCTGCTCCGCCGTCAGCCGGTTTTCGGGATAGGCCCAGGTGGTTGCCCCCATCACGTCGTGCAGCTTCCAGTCGTTCCTGGGGCTGTCCTCATGATCGTTGTGGCAAGTCACGCAGGCCTCGGTCACGGCTTCATCCGGAAACATCGCGGTATACAGACGGGTGTCCGGCATCTGAAAGAACTGTGACTCTCCGGTTGCGCGGATGCGGGCAAATGCCTCCTGCTGCAGACCCTCAAAGCGGTTGGCAGAATTGATCGGCGCATCGGAGCCGAGAAACAGGCTGAGTCGCACCGGATTACTTTCGAGATTTTTCGCGGTCTCACGCAGGAACAACGCCGGCAGTGGCCCGGCCTCCTCGCCGGCTTCGCGCCAGTCCTCGCCAAAGCGGAGGCCAGCCAGCTTGCCGGCAGCGACGATTTCGCGGGTCCACAGGGCGCGGGCGGCATCATTCTCGGCTTCGACCAGCGCGAAAACCCGCTCGACCGGAATATTCGCGTTGGCGACTGCCTGCTCCGACAGCGGTGGTGGTGCACTCACGAACAGATACACGATCAGCGCAGTCAGCAACAGGGAAGTGAGAATGAACAGTGGGCGAGTCATCGCAAGGGCTCCCGGCGCGGCGTGAATTTCTTGTCTGTCGAGTAAGGTGAAGGGCCGCCCTGAAAATACTCCAGGATCTGCGCTGGCGGAATCACCTCGTGCAGCTGTTTGCGCACCGTCATCAGGTGATTGCCGTGGAAATCGTGGCAGCCCAGGCAGCTGCCCCACTCGTCTGCCTTGATGAGGGCGGCATGCGGGACATCCAGTGGATCGCTCTTCAGCCGCGTCTCCTCATGACAGTGCCGGCAATAGTCGATACTGTCGAGCGTGACCCGCACCCCCTGGTGCTCCCGGTGACAGGACACGCAGGACTCGGGATGCAACGCATCGCGGGCTTTCTGGAAACGCGGCTCGAAAAAACGGAACACGGGATGACGTTCCTGTGGAAACTCATGGCAGGCCAGACACTCCGCGCTGCCGGCCTGCTGCAGCCCGAAATCGGCAGCGCTGGCACGCAGACCCAGCAGATGGCGGACATTGGCCTGCAGTTGCTGTCGCACACTGCCCGGTGCCGGCCGGTGGCAGTACTCACAGGCGATATCCTCGTGGCCGCTGTTCATCGGCCCGCGGGCATGCCAGGCCTCCCGTTCAGGCAGCAGCAGCACGACGAGCAACAGCGTACCGACTGCGAGACCGAGGATCAGGCCGAGATTCTGGCGGAAACGTCTTGCCATCTATGGCGATGCTCTGCTGTCGGATGGGAGCCAGCCAGTAAACCGACCAGCGAAGGCTGCAGTTTATCCATCCGATAGCGGACGTGGTAGGCTGAAAATCTCAACGCACTTGAGGAAAAACCATGCGAACGCCAATGGCATCCCTGCGAATAATCAGTGGCTTCCTGTCCATCCTGCTGCTGGCACTCGCGGCCAACGCCCAGAACGCCGGCAAACCCAATATCCTCGTCGTCTGGGGCGACGACATCGGCACCTGGAACATCAGTCACAACAACCGCGGCATGATGGGCTACCGCACGCCCAACATTGACCGTATCGCCAACGAAGGCGTTGCCTTCACCGATTACTATGCGCAGCAGAGCTGCACCGCAGGTCGCGCCGCTTTCATCGGCGGCACGGTGCCAGTGCGCACCGGCATGACCAAGGTGGGCCTGCCCGGCGCGCCCGCCGGATGGCAAAAGACGGATATCACGATGGCGAGCGTCCTCAAGGGTCAGGGCTACGCCACCGGGCAGTTCGGCAAGAACCACGAGGGTGACCGCGACGAGCACCTGCCCACCATGCACGGCTTCGACGAGTTCCTCGGCAACCTCTATCACCTGAATGCCGAGGAAGAGCCGGAGAACGCGGACTATCCCCGCGACATGGTCCTTCCTAACGGCAAGACCTTCCTCAAGCAATTCGGTCCCCGCGGCGTCATCCATTCCTGGGCCGACGGCAAGGGCGGGCAGCGCATCGAGGACACGGGCCCGCTGACCAAGAAGCGCATGGAGACGGTCGACGACGAGACTTCTGACCGCGCCATCGCCTTCATCCGCGAGCAGCAGGCGGCCGGCAAGCCCTGGTTCGTGTGGTGGAACGGCACGCGCATGCACTTCCGTACCCATGTGAAAGCCGAGCTGCGCGGCCAGTCGGGCCAGGACGAATACTCCGACGGCATGGTCGAGCACGACATGCACATCGGCAAGTTCCTGAAGCTGCTGGACGAGTTGGGCGTCGCCGACAACACGCTGGTGATGTATTCCACCGATAACGGCCCCCACTACAACACCTGGCCGGATGCCGGCACGACCCCGTTCCGCAGCGAGAAGAACTCCAACTGGGAAGGTGCCTACCGGGTACCGGCCTTTGTGCGTTGGCCTGGCAAGTTCCCCGCCGGTGTGACGCTGAATGGCATCGTCGCCCACGAGGACTGGCTGCCGACCTTCGGTGCCGCGGCGGGCGATACCGACGTCAAGGAGCGCCTGCTGAAAGGCACCACCATCAATGGCCGCAAGTACCGCAATCACCTGGACGGCTACAACCAGCTGGATTACCTGGCTGGCAAGACAAAAGAATCACCGCGCAAGGAATTCTGGTACGTCAATGACGATGGGCAGATCGTGGCCGCTCGCTACAACGACTGGAAGGCGGTTTTTCTCGAGAACCGTGGCGAGGCCTTTGGTGTATGGCGTGAGCCCTTCGTCGAGTTGCGTGTACCGCTGCTCTTCAATCTGCGCCGTGACCCCTTCGAGAAGGCCCAGCACAACGCGAATACCTACAACGACTGGTTCCTCGACCGGCCCTTCCTCATTGTGCCGATCCAGGGTCTGGCCGCCCAGTTCCTGCAGAGCATGAAGGATTACCCGCCCAGCCAGTCTCCGGGTTCCTTCAATCTCAGCAAGATCGAGGAGCAGCTGCGCTCCGGCGCCGGCAAGTAAACCGTCTCAGCCAACCAGGGCCGGCGGTTGCTTGCAGCCGCCGGCCTTTTTCACATCAAGCACCAAGAGGCTTGCCATGCGCACCGACCAGCAGGTTTCGGCCACCCCTGAATCAACCGGACCACTCTCCCGTCGCGACTTCGTCGCGGGTTCCGTGGTTGCCGGCGCGATGCTCGCGCTGCCGGGTAAACTTGTCACAGCAACAGACCGGAAAGAAACCTTCACCATCCTCCACACCAACGACATGCACTCGAGCTTCATCGGCATGGGTCCGGCGGCAGACTACACACCATTGCAACCCGGCGACGATGCCACCCGCGGTGGATACGCCCGCCTCGCAGGCCTGATTGCATCACGGAAGAAGCTGGCCAGTGCCCTGGGCCCCGTGCTGGTCCTCGATGCGGGCGACTACAGCATGGGCACCGCGTTCGGTGCTGCCAGTCGCGAAACGGGCGGTGAGCTGCGGCTCATGGGCCGCCTGGGCTACGACGCCACGACCTTCGGCAACCATGAGTTCGACCTTGGGCCGGATGGCCTGGGCAAGGCGATCAGCGTGGCCGCCAGGGCCGGCCGGGTGCCAGCGATTCTCGCTTCGAACACTGCGCTGAAGGCGGATGACCCCACGCTGGCCGATCTCCACCGATTGGTAAGGGATGGTGTGATCCGCCGCCACACTGTGATCGAGCGTGACGGCATTCGCTTCGGCATCTTCGGTGTGCTGGGCAAAGAGGCGGTTTTCTATACGACCGGCGGCACGGCGACGTTTACCGATGCCATCGAGGCCGCAAGGGATATGGTCGATATGCTCCGTGAGACGGAGAAAGTGGACGTAGTCATTGCGCTCAGCCACGGCGGACTGGAAAAGGGCGCGGACGGACGCTACACCGACGGTGATGACGTGCGCCTGGTGAAGGCGGTACCGGGCATCGACGTGGTGATCGGCGGCCACAGTCACACCGAACTCCGGGAAGCGATCATCGTCAACGGCCGCACGCCCGTGGTCCAGACAGGCAAGGAAAGCCAGAACCTCGGTGAACTGGTGATCAGCCTGAAGGGTGGGAAGCTGACGGTCGACTCCTGCCAGCTCCATGCCATCGACGACACCATCGTCGGCGACCGGTCAGTTGCCGGGGAGATCGACAAGCTCAAGCTGGCTGTCAATGGGGCGGTGTTCGCGTCGCGCGGCTACAGCATCGATCAGCCACTGGCGATCGTGCCGCGGGACCTGCCCAACACGTTTGCCGACATCCCGGCCAGCACGATCCTGGCCAATCTCTGCACCGACGCCTTCCGCAGTGCCACGCAGGCGGACATCGGCTTCACCGCCAACGGGCTCATGCGTGCCGGCCTGGTGCGGGGCAAGTCCGGGGTCCAGACGGTCTATGATGTATTTGCCGTGGCGCCCCTGGGTGCCGGGGTTGTGGATCCCACGGCTGGCAGTGCACTCGTGACCGGTTACTTCACGGGACAGGAACTGAAGAACCTGCTCGAATTCCTGCTGGTCGACAACCCTGCACACCCTGGTGAGTACTTCCCGCGTGCGTCCGGCATGCGCTTCCGCTACGACCCCTCGCGGCCAAAGTTCGACGTCGTGACCGCCATCGAGATGGGGGACCTCGACCGTGGCTATCGTGGCATCGACATCAGCGGAAAGGA
>JBIJCV010000087.1:0-6763 GCA_044344525.1 Gammaproteobacteria bacterium
ATGCTTGCGACGGGTCTCGCCAAAGCGCTTGAGCAGGACATCGTCATCGGCGTGCAGGAAAACCACTTCACAGCGCGTGCCCCGCGCACGCAGATCTGCAGTCACGGCTGGCAGGTGGGCCAGATCTGCGGCGCGGTTGCGGGCATCGATGCCGATCGCCAGGTTGACATACATCGGATCCTGAGTTGCCAGGATCTGCTCGATCATGGATGCCAGCAAGGCAGCCGGGACGTTGTCGATGCAGTAGAAACCCAGGTCCTCGAAATAATGCAGGGCGACGGTCTTGCCGGAACCGGACAATCCGCTGACGATGATCAGACGCATCTGTGTTCAGCAGTTCTGGCTATGCGTCGGCCGGAACTTCACGGCACATCACGCTTGATCGATTCAGATGCGTGATGGTTGGTGACTTTTTCCTTGTGCCGTTTGACCTGCCGGTCAAGCCTGTCGAGCATCATGTCGATGGACTTGTACATATCTTCCTCGGTGGCATCGGCAAACAGTTTCGCGCCCTTGAGGTTGACGGTAGCCTCGGCACGGTGCCTGAGTTTCTCGACGGTGAGGATGCAGTGGATATCCGTGAGCTGTTCGAAATGACGTTCGAGGCGGGACAGCTTGCTGGTTACGTATTCGCGCAGGGCGGGGGTGATCTCGACATGATGGCCGGTCAGGTTGATTTGCATGGTTGCTGCCTCCTGGTTGTCGTGGTTGCTCTTTTCAGGCGTGATCCTTACCTGGTCGCAGTCAGGCGCCGCCGGCGCTTGCGCTCGCTCGATGGCTCGATCTGCATCGCTTCACGGTATTTTGCCACTGTTCGGCGCGCCACTTTGATGTTCTCCGTCGCCAGCAGCTCTGCAAGCTGACTGTCGGACAGCGGGCTGGCAGGATCCTCCTGGCTGATCAGGCGGCGGATCCGCGCGCGGATCGCCGTGGATGACTGCTCGCTGCCGTCATCGCCGGTGACCTGGCTGGAAAAAAAGTGCCGGAATTCAAAGATGCCCCTGGGCGTGTACATGTACTTGTTGGTGGTCACCCGGGAGATCGTCGATTCGTGCATGCCCACCACTTCGGCGACATCCTTGAGAACCATGGGGCGCATTGCCTCATCGCCGCGATCAAGGAATTCAGCCTGCCGCTCGACGATGCAGGTGGCAACCTTGAGCATGGTGTCGTCGCGTATCTCGAGGCTGCGCACCAGCCAGCGGGCTTCCTGCAGCTGATTGCGCAGCACGGTATGTGCACTGTCGCCGCGCACCAGGTTGGCGTATTCCTGATTGACCTTGAGGCGCGGTGTCACCGCACGGTTCAGGTCAACCTGCCACCGGCCCTGGCGTTTGCGCACGTAGACATCAGGCACGATGTAGTCTGCGGGCGCGGGGTGTATGGCCAGCCCCGGCTTCGGGTTGCAATGGCGTATCAGCGCGAGCGCTGCGTCCAGATCTTCCTCAGACACGCTGAGCCGGCGACGCAGAATGGCATATTGCTGTTCTGCGACCAGGTCCAGGCTGTCCTGGGTAATGGCCAGTGCCAGGTCGCGGCCTGGCACCGCCGGGTCGAGCTGCCCGAGCTGGAGGCGCAGGCATTCGCCCAGATCCCGTGCGCCGATGCCGGCCGGATCCAGCGCCTGGATTTTCGCCAGGGTCTGCTCGATCTCGGCAAGCACATAGCCTTCAGCGGGGTCGAGCATGTCGAGAATCGCCGGGAGTGATTCGCCCAGATAGCCGGCGTCGTCGATGGCGTCGATGAGGGCTTCGCCGATGCTGAACTCACGCGGGCTGAAATGTTCTGTTTCCAGCTGCCACATCAGGTGCGCATGCAGGGTCTCGCTGCTCCGGTCGCTGGCTTCCGGACGTCCGTCGTCATCATCGAAGCCGGTACCCCCGCCGGAGGTTTCGTTCCACAGCAGCGAGTCCATGTCGTCGTTGGCGGACGGTTCCGTGGTGTTCTCGGCCGGATCATTACCGGACTCCCAGGGGTCGCTTTCCGCATCACTGCTGTCGCCTGCGCTGTCGCTGTCGCCGGCGGTACTGACGGCCTGCTCATGCTCCGGAAACTCCGGCGCTGCTGCAGCCTCCGGCTCCTCGGCCTCAAGCATCATGTTTTCGGCCAGCAACTGCTCCAGCTGTGTATTGAGCTCCGTGACCGGCATCAGCAGCAGGCGTATTGCCTGCTGCAGCTGCGGGGTCATGGTCAGCTGCTGGCTGATTCGGAGTTGCAGTGCCGGCTTCATCGTCATCCCTGAGCCAGGCCGCTAACTGCGGCAGGTTCTATAGTCTAAAGCCCTCACCCAGATACACCTGCCGAACCTGCTGGTTGGCGAGAATCTCTGCCGGTGCGCCTTCGGCGATCATTGCGCCATCGTTGAGAATATAGGCTCTGCTGCAGATTCCCAGTGTTTCGCGCACATTATGGTCGGTGATGAGGATCCCGATGCCGCGCGAGGCGAGGTGCCGGATGATCTGCTGGATATCGAGCACTGAAATCGGGTCTACACCGGCGAAAGGCTCGTCCAGCAATACGAAGCGGGGTTCGGCAGCCAGCGCCCGTGCAATCTCCACGCGCCGGCGTTCGCCGCCGGACAGGCTCATGCCCATCCCGGTGCGCACATGCGCGATGTGCAGCTCCTCCAGCAGTTCCTCAAGACGCTGCTCCTGTCCGGCCCGGTCAAGTTCCGGCCGCGTCTGCAGGATCGCCAGTATGTTGTCCTCGACACTCAGCTTGCGGAAAACCGAGGCTTCCTGCGGCAGATAGCCGAGCCCCAGGCGCGCGCGGTGGTGCATCGGCAGGTCAGTGAGATCCTGGTCGTCGAGCAGAATCCGGCCGCGATCGCAGCGGATCAGGCCGACCAGCATGTAGAACGCGGTGGTTTTCCCGGCGCCGTTCGGTCCCAGCAGGCCCACGATCTCGCCGCTCTCGAGGCCGAAGGAGATGCCTTTGACGACCTGCCGGACCTTGAAGCTCTTGTAGAGGCCTTCGGCGCGCAGAATGCTCACGCTGCTCTAGTCCGTTTTCGGTGCTGGCGGACTGGCAGGCGGGCCACTCTTGCCCGACGGGTCAGACGGTTTCGGGCGCGGCGTGATCTTCATGCGTACCTGCCCGGATCCGTTGTTGCTGGCGGTGACGATTTCGCGGGCCAGATCATAGGCGATGTTCGAGCCCGTGATCTCGTTGGTGCCATCGCTGAGCAGTGCGTTGTTCTTCATCTGGATGGTTTGCGCGGCGAGGTCGTATTCGAGCAGGTCGCCACGGCCCTCGGTTGAGCCGCCGCCGGGGCGTGGCTGGGTGAAACGCGCCGGCTGGCCGCGCAGGGTGGTTTTCTGCAGGGCGTTGTTGCTGAAACTCATCTCGGCTTTATCGCAGTAAGCCTGCAGGCCGGCGTTCCGGATCTGCACATTGCCGGTGAAAATCCAGGTGCTGTTCTCGAAGTCAGCCGGATCAGCCGTGGCTTCATCCGCACTGATTGCCAGTGTGCCCTGCGTGATATGCAGGTTCCTGAATACCAGGCGGTTGTTGCGGCGGTCGAGTTCCGAGTAGGTGGCGTCGAGCTCGATGGGCAGCGCGCGATCGGCCGGATCAGCTTCCGGTACCTGGATGCCGCCGGCAGCGAAGGCCATGCCGGAGACGCAGCTCAGGCACAGAACCGCAATCAGTCTATGGCAGAAAATATCCGCGGACCTCTGAATCAAGTTGCAGCCGATCCTGTTTGAGGTAGACACGCATCCCCCTGGCGTGAAGCGTATCCCGCGCACGTTGTATCACCACATGCCGGTTGGTGGTGGCGATATACGTGTCCGGATCGAGCTCCAGGTAATCAGTCCGAATCATCAGTGGCGCCTGGCGGTGATCTGCCGCAGCGGCTACCGTGGACGTGACCAGCACGTCCCCCGAGAGCTGGATGATATTACTATCCCGCGGGATCTGCCCGCGCGTGGCGCGCATGTCCCACGGAATCGCAGCGGCCGGCGCATAGTTCACCGCGACTTCCTGCATCGAGATCGTGCCGTCGTCGAGGTTCTGTCTGGCGGCTTTGGTGCTGACGCTGTACAGGATCTGGCCGTCTGCACCGGTACCGGTCAGTCTGGCGTCCCGGACGTAGTAGCCCTGTTCCGTGCGGATCTTCTTGTCCGGTGGCGGCTGTCGGTCCGGTGTGAGCATGAAGATCACGCTGCTGGCGACGGCGGCCAGCATCAGCGTTATCAGCCAGCTGCCGCGCCCTGGACGCATGCCTCAGCCTGCTTGCCGTGCCGCAAGCAGCAGTTCGCAGATTTCCCGCACGGCCCCGCGTCCGCCGGATTGCCGGGTGGTCCACATGGCCCTGGCCAGTACTTCGGGATGCGCATCGGCGACAGTGATGCTGAGCGCCGACATCTGCATGATTTCGAGATCGGTGGTGTCATCGCCGACGCAGGCGACGAGATCGGCTGAGATGCCGAGTTCGGTCAGCAGGTTGTCGAGCACTGCCTTCTTGTCATTGCGACCGAGGAACACATGCGGCACCCGGAGTTCGGCCAGACGCGCCGCGGCGGCGCGCGAGGCCCGGCCAGAGATGACCGCGACGAGGATCCCCGCGGCCTGCAACTGCTGAATCCCGTATCCGTCACGGACATGAAAGCTCTTCAGTTCCCGGCCGTCGGCGTCGTACCAGAGCCGGCCATCGGTGAGTACGCCATCCACGTCCAGCACGAGCAGCCGGATCCGGGCAGCAATGGTCAGCAAATCCTGGTGCTGCATGGCGCTGACTGCCCGTCTACATCACGCCTGCACGCAGCAGGTCGTGAATATTGAGTGCGCCTACGACCTGCCGGTCGGGATCGACGACCAGCAACGCGTTGATCTTGAACTGCTCAAGCAGGTGTACGGCTTCGGCAGCCAGTGCACCGGGTGCGATGGTGCGGCAACCGGCGTGCATGACGTCCTGCATCTGCGTCTTGTGCACATCCACGCCGCGATCAAGGATCCGCCGGAGGTCGCCATCGGTGAAAATCCCGATGAGCCGGTCCCCGCTGTCGACGATTGCGGTCATGCCCAGGCCCTTGCGGCTCATCTCGATCAGTCCCTGCGAGAGCAGGGCTGCAGGCCCGACTCTGGGAATGCCGTCGCCGGTATGCATGACGTCGTCCACGCGCAGCAGCAGACGCCGGCCGAGCGTGCCACCCGGATGTGCCAGCGCGAAGTCCTCGCGGGTAAAGCCGCGGCTCTCGAGCAGGGCGACGGCCAGCGCATCGCCCATGGCAAGGGCGGCGGTGGTGCTGGCGGTCGGGGCCAGATTGAGCGGGCAGGCTTCTTCGCTGACGCCGACATCGATGGCGACCGTTGCCGCCGCAGCGAGTGTGGAGCGCTGGTTGCCGGACAGCGTGATCAGCGGGATAGCCTGGCGTTTCAGCAGCGGCAGGAGGGTGATGATTTCGGCTGTTTCCCCCGAGTTGGAGATGGCGATGACCAGGTCAGTCCGGGTGATCATGCCCAGATCGCCGTGACTGGCTTCACCGGGATGCACGAAAAAAGCCGGGGTGCCGGTGCTGGCCAGCGTGGCAGCGATCTTGCCGGCGACATGGCCGGATTTGCCCATGCCGGTTACGATGATCCGGCCGTGGCAGTCGAGGCAGAGCTGGCAGGCGCGGTCGAAGGAAGCGTTGAGCCGGGGAATCAGGCCGGATATGGCGGCGGCCTCGATTTCGAGAACCCGCCGGGCCCGTGATCTGAAGTCGTGCTGGCCGCTGCTCATGGTCGCTGCCGGGGTCCTGCTGGCAAAATTTCCGCGTCCCCATTGTATGTCATCACGGTATGCGGGCGTCGGCGTCTATACTCGCGCGCCTTGATCGCTGCTTTTCGGATGCCCGAATGAACCCTGAAGAGATTGAAAACCTGATTCGCGCCCATCTTGGCGACTCGACCGTCAGCGTCAAGTCCGGGGACCGGGTGCATTTCGATGCCGTGGTGGTCAGTCCTGTTTTTGCCGGCAAGCACACACTGCAGCGGCATCGGCTGATCTATGGCGCGCTCGGCAGCCGCATCGGCAATGAGATCCATGCCTTGTCGATCGAGGCCTACACCCCGGAAGAATGGAGTGCCAGGCAGCCCTGACGGCTGCGGCAATACGGAAAACCTTGGAAAAACTCGCAATAACCGGCAACGGCCCGCTGCAGGGCGAAGTGCGCATCTCGGGTGCAAAGAACGCAGCCCTGCCGATACTTGCCGCGTGTCTGCTGGCCGATGGTCAGGTGACGGTCGGCAATATCCCGCACCTGCACGATGTCACCACGATGATCAACCTGCTCGGGCAGATGGGCGTAAGCGTCACCGTGCATGAAGACATGCAGGTCGAGGTGGATGCGCGGACGATCCGCGAGTTTTCCGCGCCCTACGATCTGGTCAAGACCATGCGTGCCTCGATACTGGTACTCGGGCCATTGCTCGGGCGCTACGGACAGGCCGACGTTTCGCTGCCCGGCGGCTGTGCGATCGGTGCCAGGCCGGTAGACCTGCATGTAGCCGGTTTGCGTGCGATGGGCGCTGAAGTCGAGATCGTCGACGGCTATATCCGCGCGCGATCCGGTCGTCTGCGCGGTACCCATCTGCTGATGGACAAGGTGACGGTGACCGGTACCGAGAATCTCATGATGGCGGCCTGCCTGGCCGATGGCGAAACCGTGATCGAGAATGCGGCGCGTGAGCCGGAGGTGATCGATCTCGCCGGGTTTCTCTGCGCGATGGGTGCGCAGATCGAGGGTGCGGGAAGCAACCGCATCGTCATCCACGGGGT
>JBIJCV010000040.1:0-9037 GCA_044344525.1 Gammaproteobacteria bacterium
CGTTGCTGTCCAAGCTGCTGGAAAACGGCAGCCGCCGCGTGACGCTGCTCGACGGCGATCTGGTGCGCAAGAACCTGTCCAGCGAGCTGGGCTTCTCCAAGGAGCACCGCGACATCAATATCCTGCGTATCGGCTATGTCGCGGCCGAGATCACCAAGAACGGTGGTGTGGCCATCTGTGCGCCGATCGCACCCTATGCTGTTACACGGCGCAAGGTGCGGCAAATGAGCGAGCCGGTTGGTGGCTTCATCGAGGTGTATGTGTCCACCCCGATCGAGGTTTGCGAGCAGCGTGACCGCAAGGGTCTCTACGCCAAGGCGCGTGCCGGTATTCTCAAGGAATTTACCGGAATTTCAGACCCTTACGAGGTGCCTGAGAATCCCGAGGTGGTCATCGACACGCAGGGTATCAGCCCTGACCAGGCGGCCCACCGGATTCTGGTGAAGCTCGAGAGTATGGGCTTCATCCGTTAGGGTGATAGCCTGTCCAGCATATGCCGGGCAAGGTTTACATCAAGACATTCGGGTGCCAGATGAACGAGTACGACTCCAGCCGTATGCTGGACGTGCTCCGCGTCAGTCACGGGCTGGAGCCGACCGACCGGCCTGAAGAGGCCGACGTGCTGCTGCTCAACACCTGCTCGGTGCGCGAGAAGGCCCAGGAAAAGGTCTTCTCGCACCTCGGTGTCTGGCGTGAACTCAAGGAGCAGCGCCCCGGCGTGCTGATCGGTGTCGGTGGCTGCGTGGCGAGTCAGGAAGCTGATGCGGTGCGCAGCCGGGCACCCTTTGTCGATATGGTGTTCGGTCCGCAGACCTTGCATCGGCTGCCAGGCTTCATCGACGAGATCCGCGCCCGCGGCCGGCCCGTCGTCGATGTGAGCTTTCCGGAAATCGAGAAATTCGACCGTCTGCCCGAGCCCCGGGCAGACGGTCCAACGGCTTTTGTATCGATCATGGAAGGCTGCAGCAAGTACTGCACCTTCTGTGTCGTGCCCTATACCCGCGGTGCAGAAGTCAGCCGGCCGCTCGACGATGTGGTTGCCGAGGTGGCCGGGCTTGCCGCGCAGGGTGTGCGTGAAGTCACGCTGCTGGGCCAGAACGTCAACGGTTATCGCGGCCCGACCCACGAGGGCAAGCACGCTGATCTGGCCTTGCTGATCAAATATATCGACCTGATCGAAGGCATCGAGCGCATCCGTTTTACCACCTCGCATCCGCGTGAGTTCAACGAGCGGCTCATCGAAGCTTATGCGCGCGTGCCGAAGCTCGCCAATCATCTGCATCTGCCGGTGCAGAGTGGCTCCGACCGGATTCTCACGCTGATGAAGCGTGGTCATACGGTGGCTGAATACCAGGAAAAGATCCGTGCCCTGCGCGTGGTGCGGCCGGATATCAGCATCTCCACCGATCTGATCGTCGGTTTCCCCGGCGAGACAGCTGAGGATTTCGCGGCCACCATGCAGCTGATCGAGGTCATCGGCTTCGATCAGTCCTTCAGTTTTGTCTACAGTCCGCGGCCCGGTACACCGGCTGCGGCGCTGGCCGATCCGGTGCCGGAGGAAGAGAAGCTGCACCGGCTGGCGACACTCCAGGCGAAGATCACTGCGCATTCGCACACCATCAGTCGTGACATGATCGGTACCGTGCAACGGGTGCTGGTCGAACGGCCGTCGCGCAGGAATCCGCGCCAGCTCGCGGGCAAAACCAGCAACAACCGCTGGGTGAATTTTGACGGCCCGCCAGACTGCATCGGGCGCTGTGTGGATCTGCACATCACCGAGGCGATGCCTAATTCGCTGCGCGGCCGGCTCGTGTCCTCTGCGGTTGCAGCCTGAGGATTGCCCAGCAACATGTCCGGTCCCGACAATCGTCCCGAACCCGCTGCCGAAACGCTGGAACTGCTGCTCGAATCGCCCGACAACGCGGCGCTTGCCAACCTGTCCGGCCCGTTCGATGAAAACCTGCGGCACATCGAGCGGCGGCTCGATATTCTCATCAGCAATCGCGGCGACCGGTTCCGGCTCACCGGTGCACCGGCTGCGGTACAGGCGGGCAGCCGCATCCTGCGCGAGCTGTTCCGGCTGGCGGCTACAGCACCGGTCGATGCGCAACGTCTGCATATGGCAATTCAGGAGAACTTGATGGAGCACGCAGCCGTACAGGGTGCCGAGCCAGCAGATGATGGCGGCCTGATCATGAAGACGCGGCGCCTGCATATCCGGCCCCGTGGCAGCAATCAGCGTGTCTATCTGGACGCCATCAGCAGCCACGACCTGTGTTTCGGCATTGGTCCGGCTGGTACCGGCAAGACTTATCTGGCGGTGGCCAGCGCGGTGGCAGCGCTGGAAGAGGAGCGCGTGCGACGCATCGTACTGGTGCGTCCGGCGGTCGAAGCGGGCGAGCGGCTGGGTTTCCTGCCGGGTGATATGTCGCAGAAGGTGGATCCCTATCTGCGTCCGATGTACGACGCGCTCTACGAAATGATGGGCTTCGACCGCGTGGCGCGGTTGATCGAGCGCAACATCATCGAAGTGGCGCCGCTGGCCTTCATGCGTGGCCGTTCGCTGAACGAGAGCTTCGTGATTCTCGATGAAGCGCAGAACACCACCATCGAGCAGATGAAGATGCTGGTAACCCGGCTCGGCTTCGGTTCGCGCGCGGTGGTCACCGGCGACCTGACCCAGATCGATCTGCCCAAACACCAGCTCTCGGGACTCAAACACGCAACGCAGGTACTGCAGGGCGTGGCGGGCATCGCTTTCACGCACTTCACTGCGGGCGATGTGGTCCGGCATGCACTCGTCCAGCGCATCGTCGAGGCCTATCAGCGCTTCGAGACCGCTGCAGAAACCAGAACGGATGAGCACGGTGCCCGCTGAACCTCCGTCGGCGCTGCGGCCACACATCGAAATCGACATACAGCTGGTTACCGGCGAGACGCCGGTGCCGGATGGTGCGGCGTTCGAGCGCTGGGTCGGCGCAGCCATGCAGGCAGCCGGCAGTCGGAAAAATGGCGAACTGGCGATCCGCTTGGTGGGTACGGACGAGGGCGGCCAGCTCAACCAGACCTGGCGCGACAAGCCGGGACCGACCAACGTACTGGCATTCCCACCCCCCGATATGTCTGCCGCCGGACTGCCGGATGATGTGCCGGTGGAGTTCGGCGATCTGGTGATCTGTTTGCCGGTGGTTATCCGTGAGGCGGATGAGCAGCGCAAGGCGCCGCTGGCCCATCTGGCCCATCTGGTCGTGCACGGGACCCTGCACCTGCTCGGTTACACGCACGATGGCGAGGCCGATACGGCCCGCATGGAGGGGCTGGAGACTGCCGTGCTGGCAGGGCTCGGCTTCCCGGATCCTTATGTCGCCGACGCCGAGGCAGGAACCAAGTAGAATGGCCCCATCATGACTGACGACGATTCTGACGAACGATCAGGGGGTACCTGGTTTGGCCGACTGCGGCAGGTAATCAGGGGCGACACCGCCACCCGCGAAGACCTGCTCCAGCTGCTGCGCGATGCCCACGACCGCACGGTTCTCGATGCCGATGAACTCGCGATGCTCGAAGGCGTGCTTGCGGTTTCCGAGATGCAGGTGCGTGACGTGATGGTGCCGCGCTCGCAGATGGTGGTGCTGGAGCGCGATGCTGCGCGCGATGCAATGCTCAAGACCATCGTCGAGAGTGGCCATTCGCGGTTTCCGCTGATCGGCAACGACCGTGAAGAAGTGGTTGGCATCCTGCTGGCCAAGGACGTGCTGCGCTATTTCGTGGAAGCACCCGATCAGCCCTTCGATGTCACCCGCTGGCTGCGCCCGGCGACATTCATTCCCGAGAGCACACGACTCAACCGGCTGCTCAAGGATCTGCGCATCAGCCGCAATCACCTTGCCGTGGTGGTCGACGAGTACGGTGGGATCGCCGGCCTGATCACCATCGAGGATGTGCTCGAGGAGATCGTCGGTGAGATCGATGATGAGTTCGATTCAGCCGAGGCGGGTCCGATCCAGGAGCAGGAACCGGGTTGTTATCACTTGCGGGCGCTGACCCGCATCGAAGAATTCAATGAGTTCTTTGGTACCTCGCTGGAGGACGAACACTACGACACGGTTGGCGGATTGGTGATGTATGCACTGGGGCACCTGCCGCGTCGGGGTGAAACCGTAGTCGTCGGTGAATTTCACTTTCGTGTGTTGCAGGCCGATCGTCGCCGTATTCAAAGCATCGAGGTTACGCGTAGTGCCCGGTCCGCTGACGACGGCGATACCGCCGCAGCCTGAAGCCAGCGTAATCCCGTGGTGATCCCTCGCCTGCTGATGAGCCGAGGAAGTTGGCTGGTGGCCGGTCTCGGTGCCTGCCTGCCGCTTGGTTTCGCGCCGTTCGCACTCTGGTGGCTGACACCCCTGCTGTTTGCCGGCCTGTTGCTGCTGCTCGACGGGCAGACGCTGCGGGAGCGCATGCTGCGGGCCTTCAGTTTCGGTTTCGGCACCTTCGTCACCGGCACCTGGTGGCTCTACATCAGCATTCACGATTTTGGCGGCCTGGCTGCGCCGATTGCCGCTGGCGTGGTGCTGCTGCTGATCCTGATCATGGCGCTCTATCACGCCGCCTGGATCCTGCTCTGCAGTCTGCTGCCGGGCCGTACAACGGCCTGGCAGAATCTCGCCATCCTCCCGGCCGGATGGACCCTCGTCGAATGGCTGCGCGGCTGGCTGTTCGGCGGGTTTCCCTGGCTCAGCGTCGGTTATGGCCAGATTGACGGGCCACTTGCTGTCTGGGCACCGCTGCTGGGCGTGCACGGTATTTCCCTGCTGGTGATGCTGATTGCCGGTGCGCTTGCCGTGCTGCTGACTGGCACGCTGCGTCCACGGCTTGCCGGGCTGTTTGTAGCTGGCCTGATCGCCGGCGGTACCGCGCTGCTCGGCGGGGCGCAGTGGACCACGCCGGATGGCGCACCCTTGCAGGTGGCGCTGGTGCAGGGCGGTATCACGCAGGATCGCAAGTGGCTGGCCGAAGAACTCGAGTCCACCAAGGCTCTATATAGCGATCTCACCGTCGGTCTGGACAAGGTGCAACTCATCATCTGGCCAGAGGCCGCCATTCCGGCGCTCGCGCATGAAGTGGAGGACTACCTCACTGCCTTTGCCGAGCTCGCCAAGGCGCGTCACCAGACCATCGTGCTCGGCATCCTCACTTTCGACGTCCGCACCGAGGCTTTCCACAACTCGCTGCTGATGATCGGCGAAGGTGCCGGGCTCTATCACAAGCGCCATCTCGTACCCTTCGGCGAATACTTTCCGGTGCCGGATTTCATCCGCAACATGCTGCGCCTGATGAATCTGCCCTATCAGGACATCGATGCGGGTCCGGTCCGGCAGTCACCGCTGCAGATGCCCGGCGTCGCGCTCGCGCCGACCATCTGCTACGAGGACGTATTCGGCGCCGAGCTGCGCGCCTTCCTGCCCGCCGCCGGCCTGCTCGTCAATGTGAGCAACGATGCCTGGTTCGGAGACTCCATTGCACCCCACCAGCACCTGCAGATGGCGCGTTTCCGCGCCCTCGAAACGGGCCGCTACATGCTGCGCAGTACGAACACCGGCATTACCGCGATCATCGATGCGCAGGGCAGAGTGGTCGAGCGGGGCAAGCAATTCGGGGTGGCGATCGTGAGCGCCAGCGTGCAGCCATTCACCGGCGCTACGCCATGGGTCCGCTTTGGTAACGTGCCGGTACTCGCTGCCTGTCTGCTGCTGTTATTGCTGCCCGCGTTCGTACTAAACTTCCCCGCCAAATACCCGAGTGTCTGAGCAAAGGATCAACGCCCATGTCTTCAACCAAAGCTTCCCAGTACACGACCGCCAGGGTGCTGCACTGGCTTGCCGGTGTATTCATCGGCTTCAACCTCATGTCCGGCTGGCGGATTTCCAACTTCGAACTGGACATCAAAGAGGTTCTGATCATGATCCACTCGGGTGTGGGTCTGGTGGTATTCACCCTCATGATCGTCCGCTGGTGGTGGCGCAAGAAAAACAACCTTTACACGCCGCCGAACTGGTGGAAGCGTCCGCCGATCCTGCTGCAGTGGATCTTCTACCCCTTGCTGCTGGTACAGCCCGTGCTCGGCTTTTGCGTGGCGATGTACAACGAGTACGAGGTCAAGGCGCTCGGGTTCATCCATATTTCCGGGCTGGCCGACAGCAACCCGGCGCTGCGGGCGATGTTCCTGGATTTCCATACCTGGCTGGCAGTAGCGCTGATTTTTCTGGTACTCACGCACGGTGCTGACCGGCTGAGGGGCCTGTTCAGCTGAGCGGCGCGCAGATGCCCGGTGCCTGATGCGCCTTCTTCTGCTTGCGCTGGGTTTTCTGTTCGTCAGCATGGTGGCCTTGCCACTGCTGAGTGTCGCGCTCGGGCGTGTGATCGTTGCTGATGGCATAGACAGCTTCCGCAGCGATCCGGTGGCCTGGGCAGTCGCCAGAAATGCCCATGTGATGGCTGATGCGCACCGGGACAATCTGCTCCAGCGGCTGGTTGCGCCTGCTGGGCGTGTCATCGCTGTCACCTTCAAGCCGGGGCACTGTACGCAACCGGCCGGCGGCAGCTCCCGGCTGCGATCGAAGCAACCGGCCCGCCGTCCCGCACTGGCACAGGGTCCGGTGCAGCCAGACGCAGCGGTGCTGCGCGAATACACGGCACAGGTGCGCTTTCACACCTTCTTCGGCTATCCGGTGGAGGATGTGTATATCGAGTGTGGGGGCGATAGCGCGAGCGGCGGACCCTGAGAGTCGGCCTCCGTCTGCCCAGCCCCTGCGCTGCACACTGCACTGGCTGCAGCAGGTGCTTTGCAATTACCATCGCCAAAACAACAGGAGAATGTCCATGCGTTTCTTGCAATCGGTAACCATCGCTCTGGCGATGTCAGTGACGGCTACGGTAGTGGCTGCGGATTTCGATGGCTCGGTGCCCCTGACGTGCACGGCACAGACGGCGCACGACTGTCTTCCGGGGCAGATGAGCTGCAGCAAGCTGAATCCTGCAACTGACATCCCGCCGGTTTTCGGGGTCGACTTTGCCAAAAAGGAAGTCCGTTCGCCCTTCCGCACGACGATTCTCCCGGTTCTCCACACCGCCACGAACAAGGATTCGCTCGTGCTCCAGGGCGCGCAGGATCTGGTCGCGTGGAGTGCATTGGTAGACAGGAAAACCGGCGCATGGACGGTCTCCATTGCCGACAGCAAGGGTGCGTATGTCGCCTTTGGACAGTGCAAGGTGGCAGATGCGAAGAAGTAGGCCTTGTCAGGCAGGCTCCTGGCGCAACATGAACGTGATGAAATGAAATCGATGCGATCTGTCCTGCCGACGGCGCTCATGGCCGCCAGCGTGCTGATGATCAGCCACCCGGTGCGGGCTGATGCCATCAGCGACTGCCTGCTGGAGAGCCTGAAGACGGCGCCTGACACCGCCACGGTGGCGGATCTGCGTGCCCGCTGCCAGCAGGCCTCGACGGCAGCGCCTGTTGCGGCCACGGCAGCAGCCCAGGATGTTGAGCAGCCGGCGCCTTCCGCCATGCAGAAACGCATCACCGAGGAATACTCGCTGGCGGAACGGGACTACCTGCTGACGGCGTATCGGCCGACGTTCCTGCTGCCGGTGGCGTACAACAGCAAGCCCAACCAGCAGGTATTCACCGATGTCGATCCTGCGGCGCCCGAACTCGACAAGAATGAAGTCGAGTTCCAGGTGAGTTTCAAGTTCCCGCTGATCCGGCAGCTCTGGGGCAACAACGACGTGCTGGCGACCGACACGGCGAAGTCCTGGTGGCAGTTCTACAATGATGATGACAATGTCTCTTCGGCGTTCCGCGAAACCAACTACGAGCCCGAGATACTGTTCCGTCATTACGGCGGTCCGGAACTGGCGGGCGGCAAGGTGGCCGGTTTCGACATCGGTTTCAATCACCAGTCCAACGGCCGTGGTGAGGCACTGTCCAGAAGCTGGAACCGCGTGCTGGCGCAGACTTTCCTGGATTACGGCGACGTGGGTGTTGCCATCCGTGGCTGGTACCGCATTCCGGAGGATGAAGAAGACGACGACAACCCCCACATGCACCGGTACTACGGCTACGGCGACATCCGCGCCATCTGGGCACCAAATGACAATACCTTCACGGCCATGCTCCGTCCCGGTACGGAAGATGTTGGCTATGAACTCACGTGGAGCTACCCGATCACCGATGTGCTGCGCGTTTATGCGCTCTACTACAACGGGTTCGGGGAGAGTCTCATCGACTATAACCAGCGGGTGGAGCGTGTCGGCATCGGTATTTCGATCAGTGATTACCTGATGCGCTAGCTTGAGCAGGCGATAGAGTGCCGGAGCATTTGATTATTTGATTTCTACACAGGGGCTGTGCGCAGCCGCATCAGCATCTAACAGAGAGGCATATCCTCGCGAAACGTGGCTACGCCTGTGCCTTTCCTGTCTTGTTCATCAGGTGTTGCCTGATTGTCATGGAGCCATAGCCCGGGGCTCGCATGTCATTTTCCATGTAGTAGTAGGTGATTTTCAGGAATTCCGATAGCACGCCGGGTTTTCTGAAGAAGATTCCGAAAAATCCTGTTATGGCTATGATGGCTTTGAGGAGCCAGCCGGGAATGGTCAGGAACTTCGGCTCTCTGCCCAGGGATTCAAATACCATCAAGAGCGCTTCTTTGTAGGTAACGATATTGTCGGGTACTTCCGGCCCGCCAATGACAAAGACGCGGTTTCTGCGTTCACTGTCGGTTATGGCGCCAACCATGAACTCGGCCAGGTCTTCCTTGGCAATTGGATTGTGGTGGGCTTGGTAGCTGGTTCCTATCAGATAGCCCGGCTTGCCCTTTTCTATCATCCTGCGTTGCGAATCGAAAACCCAGAAGTACGCTGTCGGCCTTACGATGGTGTAGTCAATCCCGGAGCGCATCAACTCGTCCTCCATTTTCAGCTTGGCAAGCTGCAGCGGCAGATCCGGCTTTCTTACGCAGATCGCTGACAGCAGAAT
>JBIJCV010000042.1:0-8885 GCA_044344525.1 Gammaproteobacteria bacterium
GTACCGGCTGCCGAAACTGATTCTCGACTACCGCTCGCTGAGCAAACTCAAGTCCACTTACACGGACAAACTGCCCGAGCAGGTCTGTGCGCGCACCGGGCGCATCCATACCTCTTACCATCAGGCCGTCGCAGCGACGGGCCGCCTGTCCTCGTCGGACCCCAACCTGCAGAACATTCCGATCCGCTCGGAAGAAGGCCGGCGCATCCGGCAGGCTTTCATCGCTCGTCAAGGCTGTGTGCTGCTGGCGGCGGACTACTCGCAGATCGAGCTGCGGATCATGGCGCACCTGTCGGGCGACGAAGGATTGCTCAGCGCCTTTGCCGAGGACCGCGACGTACACCAGGCCACGGCAGCAGAAGTGTTCAGCACACCGCTGGCCGAAGTCAGCAAAGATCAGCGCCGCTCGGCCAAGGCGATCAACTTCGGCCTGATCTACGGCATGTCAGCCTTCGGGCTGGCCCGTCAGCTCGGCATCAGCCGCGAGGAAGCGCAACGCTACGTCGAGCTGTACTTCCTGCGCTATCCGGGCGTGAAGGCCTATATGGAACGGACCCGGGCACAGGCCCGCGAGCAGGGCTATGTGGAAACCGTTTTCGGCCGGCGACTGTACCTGCCCGAGATCAGCGCCCGGCAGGCGACGCGGCGGCAATATGCCGAACGCAGCGCGATCAATGCGCCGATGCAGGGCACCGCAGCAGACATCATCAAGCGCGCCATGATCACCACCGATGCCTGGCTGCAGCACAGTGGCACCGGTGCACAGCTGATCATGCAGGTCCACGACGAACTGGTGCTGGAAGTTCCGGCCGACAAGCTCGCGACGGTGAGCGCCCAGGTCGTGACGCTGATGTCCTCAGCCGCCGAGCTGCGCGTTCCGCTGCGAGTGGATATCGGCCACGGCGCGAACTGGGATGAAGCCCACTGACAACCGCTGCCATGCGGCGGGAACTTCGCCCATCGGGACCCGTCGAATTGACTGAGCAATCTGCTTCCGGCCGCACCCCCACGGCCCGAAGCCTGAGCCGGTAACCCTTGGCCGGCAGTGCTGACTGGCCCCGGATGCTTCACCCCCGTTGCGTCCGGGGCCTTCTTTATACGGATTCCGGTCGCGCCTCGAGCATGGCCTTGAGGTGGCCGCGCGCCTCATCCAGACCCAGCTTTTTGGTCGCGGAAAACAACTGCACCGTCACATCCTGGCCCAGTTCCTCCCGCCCCTTGGCAAGCACCGCAGCCGCTTCCTGGCGCGACAGCTTGTCAGCCTTGGTCAGCAGCACATGAATCGGGCCATCCAGGGAGTGCGCCCACTTCAGCATCTGCCAATCGATGTCGCCGAGCCCGCGCCGGCTGTCGACAATCAGGAAAAGGCCGGTGAGTGAATCACGCGCATGGAAGTAGTCATCGAGCAACCCACGCCAGTGATCGCGCATCTCTTTGGAGACCCGCGCATAGCCGTAGCCTGGCAGGTCGATCAGCCGACGCACATCGTCCAGCGCGAAAAAGTTGATGAGCTGGGTGCGGCCGGGTGTCTTGCTGGTACGCGCGAAGTCGCGGCGGTTGAGGATGGCGTTGATGGCACTGGATTTGCCCGCATTCGAGCGCCCGGCAAACGCGACTTCACGGCCCTGATCAGTGACAAACTGGGCAGCGCGCGCGGCGCTCGTCAGGAAGCGGGCTTCGGGATACAGGGACATTTGCGGGCGAATGGAGCCAGAATAATTTCGTGTACAATGCGGCGCTGGCCGAGTCTAGCACGTGACTCGCCCCTTATTTTCCTTGCAGAACAAGCTTATGGACACCGCAAAAACCCTGCGTCGAATGATTTCCCTGCGCCGCTTTGCCGGTGCATTGGCTGCCAGCCTGTTGCTGCTCAATGTCAGCCATGCAGCAGGCTCGGCGGAAGCCGGCCAGACCCGCTCGATCGTCTGTGCGGGCTGTCATGGTGTCGATGGCAACAGCTTCAATCCGGAATGGCCCAGCCTCGCCGGCCAGAACCAGACTTATATCGTCAAGGCCCTGAAGTCCTTCAAGGATGGCAGCCGGCAGAACGTGCTGATGGCTCCCCAGGCGGCGGCACTCAGCGAGCAGGACATGCAGGACGTGGCTGCCTGGTTCAGCACACAGAAGCTGGCCGGCAAGACGGCCGACCCGGCGCTGGTCAGCAGCGGCGAACGCCTGTTTCGGGGCGGCAACAAGGCGACCGGCGTACCCGCTTGCGGTGCATGCCACGGTCCCGGCGGTCAGGGGAACCTTGCGGCGGGCTGGCCAGCGATTGCCGGACAACACGCCACCTATACGACCAACCAGCTGGTCGCCTATCGCAACAAACAGCGCACCACCGATGGCGATACCCAGATGATGCGCAGCGTTGCCGCCAATCTGACCGATGCAGAAATCCAGGCGGTGACCTCCTACGCGCAGGGTCTGCGCCCCTAAGTCATCAGCAGCTTTCCCGGAGATCGCGCCATGAAGCACTTCCGCTCCGTTCTGGTTGTCGCACTGCTGGGATGGCTTGCCGCTTGCGGCAAGGCACCTGAAAGCCAGGCGACTGCACCCGCCAGCAGTCCCGCAGACAACAACATCGCCGCGATCGCGGCACCCGCTGTGGCGCCGGCCGCTGAAACCTCGCCGACGGCTGAAGCCGTGGCCGCATCAGTCGATGAAACCGTTGAAGCGGCTGCACAGTCACCGCTCCCGGCCCGGGATATCGTGCTGCCAGCGAATGATCCGCCGGCCGTGCAGCAAACCAACTGGCAGTACAAGGAAGGCGACTACTACTCCACCCTGACCTCAGCGCAAGGCGGCAGCAGCCCGGCCGGCAAGATCGAAGTCGCCGAAGTGTTCTGGTATGGCTGCGGGCATTGCTACAACCTGGAGCCGGTGATCGGCGACTGGGAAAAGCGGCTGCCGTCCGACGTCAACCTGGTACGCATTCCGGTCATGTGGAATCCGACCAACGAGATTCACGCACGGGTGTTCTATACAGCCGACGCGCTGGGCAAGCGGGCAGAGATTTCGACGGCGATGTTCAAGGCCATTCATATCGATAACCAGCCGATGACCGAAGAACCGGCCATCCAGAAGCTGTTCGCACAGTTCGGTGTTTCTGCCGAAACCTTCAACAAGACCTTCCGTTCCTTCGCCGTGGAAAGCCAGCTGCGCCGGGCCAGGGACCTGACCACCAAATACCGCGTGAAGGGTGTGCCGCTGCTGGTCGTCAACGGCAAGTACCTGACGGACGGGCCGCAGATCAAGAGCCACGACGACCTGCTGGCCGTGGCCGAAGAACTGGTGCAGCGCGAACGCCAGAAACCCTGAGCCTTGCGCTCAGCCGTGACTGTCTTTGTGATGGTGCCCTGAGGGCTGCAGCTGCGGCGCTTCGGCGGCATGGACTGCACAAGCCTCGCAGTTCACCCAGCCGGAGTTTCCGTCGGCATAGTGCTCTTTCTTCCAGATCGGCACGCGGTGCTTCACTTCGTCGATGATGTAGCGACAGGCCGCAAAAGCGGCATCCCGGTGTGCGGCCGAAACGCCAACCCAGACCGCCAGATCGCCTGTTTCCAGCAGTCCCAGCCGGTGGATGCAGTGCGCCTTCGTGATATCGAAGCGGGCCATCGCCTCAGCAATGATCCGCTCGCCTTCCTTCACACCCAGCTGCTCGTAACCCTCGTACTCCAGGCGCAGCACGCCATCGCGTCCGTCATTGTGATTACGCACCCAGCCTTCGAAGCTCGCATAAGCGCCGGCCACCGGATCGGCAACCAGCGCCCGGTACGGGGCCAGATCGACATGCTCGCGCCTGAATTCGAAGTGACTCATCCGCCCGCTACCGGTGGAATGAACACCACCGAGTCACCATCGCGCAGGGCAGTATCCCAGGCGCAGAACTCATCGTTTACCGCGACCTTCATGCGCCCGACTGCCGGGAACGCATGGCGCTGGTCCAGCTCGGCATAGAGTTCGCCAACGGTGGCTGCAGGCGTGCTCAGGGTCTCGTGTGCACAGCCCACGTGCTCACGCAGGATCGCAAAGTACTCAATGCGTATCTGAACCATGTGAGCAGTTTAGCCCAGCTCACGCTCGAGGCGAGCCAGCTCGGCCGGCGTATCCACATCGAGTGCGGCGGCAGGCATCGCCACCAGACTGCGCTGCGCTGCGCTTTCCAGCAGGGCACGCGCACCCTGATCGCCACGCAGCAGAAGCAGCTGTGACCAGATCGCGCGCGGGAAAATGGCCGGCGGTGCCGGATGACCGTCGAACTCTGCCGCTGCCATCAGCGCCGGTGCGGTGCGCCATGCCGCAACCAACCGGTACAGATCCTCTGCGCTGACGGCCGGCAGGTCGCAGGGCATGACGAGTACCGCATCGGCTGTGGCTGGCAGGGCGCGTATGCCACAGGCCAGCGAGCTGGCCATGCCGCTGGCCCAGTCCGGATTTGACACGACCTGCACGCCATCCGGCGCGAGCAGTGCGCGTATCGCTGGTGCTGCTGTGCCGGCCACGACAAATATCCCCGCGGTACAGCAGCTGCCAAGCACTGCGCTGGCGCGGCGCACCAGCGGCACACCTCTAAACTCAGCCAGGGGTTTCGGCGTACCAAACCGCAGCGAAGCGCCCGCAGCAAGTACCAGACCAGCGAGCTGCGGCGATTGTCTGTGCAGAGTCATGCTGCAAACCTGCTCAGTCAGGCGGGCCCGGGCTTCGTCCAGTCATAGGGATCCCAGGCGACCGGCGCGGAGTTGAAAGCCTTGCGCAGTTCGGCGACGACAGTTGTCACGCTCAGCGTCGACGGCGAGGCATCGCTGCGCCGCAGACGCGGCACGATAGCGGTCATCGGCTCGTCGGCGATCCACATCGGCGCAGCCGATTCCAGCGCATTCAGCCGCTCGACCACACCCTCCAGCCGGACCCGCAGCGGCACCCGGCGCGAGACGATTTGCAGCCAGCTCTCGTAGCGATATTCAAGCTCGTAGTGCTGACCCTGTATGCGCAGCAGGCGCGTGCAGTTCGTCGCCGTGTTCACCGCGAAAGGATGCACCGCCGCCTGCTCATCTTCCAGGTAACGACGGACTCGACGCGGCTCAAGCTGCGGCGGGATGCGCACGATGGCCAGATCGATGTCCGGCAGTTCTTCGATCGTCACGCTGCCGTCTGCGAACAGCGCTTCGCTCGCGTCCAGATGCTGGTCCTGCGCCGCCCACAGCACACCGAAACGCGGCGAGCCCTGCTGCAGGTCGCGGATGATCTGCGGCAACAGCGGCAAGACCGCCTGGTACAGCGCCACCACCCGGTCGGGCGCCGCAAAGACTTCCGCCGGCAAGGCACCGTTCGTTGGGTCGGTCAGTGCCTCGATGATGAAGCACAGGCGCGCCGCATCGCGCCGCCGGACCACACCGAAATCACCGGCAAAGGACGCCGCAACCAGCAGTTCACGCATGGCCAGCGCCTGCTGAGGTTCAGTGAGCGCAAAGACGCTGAACAATCCGTCTTCATCGAAATGATTATTGGTGACGAAGGGCACGCTGATGTGCAGTTCAGGCGCATCCAGCCAGGCAAACACCGTGGCGGTCGAGGTATCGCGCCGGACGGCGGCAGGCGACTGGTTATTGGGCCAGTGCGAAAGGGTCAGCAGGCTGCTGGGCAGCGGCGCGCCGTCAACGACGATATTGGGCTGCTGACGCGCCTCTGCGTAGGGGATGAAACGCACGGACGGAGAGTCAGCGGGCGCGAGCGATCCGGCAGCCGATCCATGCGACGATGCTGAGCAATACGACGCCCATCAGCAGGTATTGGGGACCGGCAATGTACTCAGCCCCCGGTGCCACCGCATCCGGCACGAAGGCCCGCCACAGATACCAGGCTGCACCGAACACGGCCGGGATGATCGTTGGCCACAGCGCGACACCCTGCCCCTTGCCGGCCCGTGCGGCGCCACGCAGCAGCAGCCACGACACCAGTCCGCTGATCAGCATCGGCACGAGATTCAGGGCAAATACCGTCAGCAGCGTGTCGCTGCGTGTGCCGAACACGATCAGCGCCGCCACCGTCGCGGCCACAGGCAGCAACAGCATGCCCGCCAGATTCATCCTGCCGTATCCGGTCATCAGCCTAGGCTCCTGTACAAAGAGGCTCTAAGGTACCTGCTGGCGCGATTTTGAACCAGATCAGCGTGCCGACTGACTACTGTCCGGTCCGATCCGCCCTTTGGCGGGCTCTGCCTCAACCGACTACGCGAAAGCGCTGCGCATCGGTCGGCCAGCCGCCGGCAAAGCAGAAGGCCTCGAGGCTTGCCAGCCGCCCGTCGCGCAGCTGCAGGACAAACTCGGCCGGCTCCGAGAGCTGCGGATGCTCGGCCATGAGCGGCCGCAGCTGCGGCACTGCTGCCGTGGCGATCGCCGCCACCTCGACCGGCACCGCCAGGCGGGTCATGAAGCCGACGCCGCTATGAGTACGCGAGACGACCCTGGCCTGGGCGAGCTGGGCGCGCAGGACGCCAAGCGCCTCACTCTCGCCCCGGAGCAGCGCGGTCAGAACACTGCGCTCCAAGGCCGAGAGCGGCCCCGGGCCGTCAATGGTTCCCGGACGTGGCGGGGGCGCGTCATGCATGGTGCAGTTCCGGCTCAGGTATGCAGCGGTCAGTCTAGCCGATCAGAAAAGGTGTCAGAAAAGGTGTCAGATTTATTTTCCAGCCAGAAAATAAATCTGACACCTTTTAGTCCCCTTTTAGTCCGGCAATCGGCAGAAGCCCTGCGGCGGTACATCCAGGGCGCTGTTGAACTTGCTCGACAGGTTCTGGAAGGCGATGAGCGCCGTCAGCTCGATGATGGCGTCGTCCGTGTAGTGCCGGCGCAACTCAGCCATCAGCTCGTCGGTAACACCGCGCCCGGTGATCGTCATGGCCTCGGTGTAGTCGAGCGCTGCCCGCTCGGGCGCGGAATACAGGCTGCTCGTTCGCCATTCCTCCAGTGCTTCAACCCTGGCCATCGAGCCGGCCCGCCGGGCCAGCGTCGCCGAGTTGATGTCCACGCAAAACCGGCACCAGTTGAGCTGCGACACCCGTACGGTCAGCAGCGAACGCAGCACCGGATCGAGCTGCGAGCGACGCGCATCAAGCGCACCGTAGAGCATGGCCACGGTCATGAACAGACGCGGTACCCTGCCCCACAGCAAACCCGGCAGCAGCACCTCGCCATAGCGGCGCTTCTGGCTCCAGAAGAACGGTTTGAGATACCAGGGATAGCTGGCTGGTGGTCTGGCCTGGATACGCATCGGCATCAACTCCCGGGAGGAAAGTCCTGATGGAGGATCAGTGTGAAGCTTATGTACAATCTTCGCCGCAAACAGCGTTGCCGGGACTATATTCCGGCTGAATCCGGCCTGTACAAGAAGAACAACAATGGCTACTCAAGATGAATCTCCACCCCGGCGTCGCGCTACCGATGCCGATAGCGACGTGAGCTCTGTCGGCTGGGATCCCTATATCGTCGAACTCACCGGCGCTGCTACCCGGAGTGCAGCGGGTGAATCAGCGCGAAATGCAGCGACTGAAATCGTCGAGGGCCGCAAGATCCAGTTGATGGCATGGCTGCACGAGCACAATCGCTGAGGGCTGAATCCTTCATGCCGCCCTGCCCTTCGCCAGCAGGCGCTGCGCCATGTCCGGCACGCTGATCGCCTCTATCCCTTCGGCAAGCTGATATTGCTCTTGCGCAGTTTCAGACGGGCGGGGTGTCACGGCCGAACGCCTGTTAACGCCTATACTCACGGTGGTGCCGACCTTGCCCCGCATCGTCATCGATACCAACGTGCTACTTGGTCTCTGGATCTTCAGTGAACCCTCACTCTCCTCGCTGCGCGCCGCACTCGACGATGGCACGGTGACAGCGGTGCGATGCACGGAAACGGATGGGGAATTTACGGAAGTGCTGGCCAGACCGGATCTTCTAGACGTGGACCCGGCACGGCAGCAGGCGGTTCTCGAATCCTGGCGAGCCCGCGCGTTACTGACCGAGCTGACCGCCCGTGCGCCCTGGATCTGCTGAAGCTGGCCAAAGAAGGCGCGACGCTCGGGGCTGCAGATTATTGTCCCGGAGTGCTGGGTCATCGACCCCAGCTCTTGGTAACCTTGCAGGGCAAGCCGCCATTGACGCCAGCCTTCAGCCGATAACCGCGAACCGTGCACTCCAGCGGTCGGCAACACCGCCTGCGGACCTCTGCATCTCCGTACTCGTCGAGCATGAACTGCGATTCGGTTTTGCCCTGGCGCCGGGAACCAGCGCAGAGGACCTGGATAAGTTTCGTGAGAACATCTGAATCACGGTGGTCAGAGAAAGTCGCAAGAGTGCGCGACGCAGCGCTGGTTGGAAGTTGGTTACTGGCAATCCTCGTGGCGACCGCTGCTGGCGTCTTCGCCACCCTGAGCGCGTCCGCCCGGGACAATCCCGAACCTGAACTGTTTCTCTCCGCTACCCTGATCAAGGTCGTGGACGGGGACACGATCAACGTCCGCCTCGACAGCGGACCGATCACCATCCGGTTGCACGGCATCGACACGCCTGAGCGCAAGCAGGACTTCAATGTCGCTGCCACGAAGGCGCTGCGCAGATTCGTGGAAGGTGAGGCGCTGGAGATTGAGCCGATCGAACAGACCGACGGCTACGGCCGGATGGTGGCTAAGGTTTTCGTACGTGGCGATGACATCAATGCCCGGATGGTCGCGACCGGCTATGCCTGGGCCTATCGCCAGTACCTGCGGCATGCACCCGTCGACGAGCGCTATTGCAGGCTCGAAGCTGAGGCGCGAGCTGCCGGCCGGGGCGTGTGGGTCGGGTCTCCGCAGAGCTGGGAGCCGCCCTGGACTTATCGCGCGCGAGGTCGGGGCCGGG
>JBIJCV010000044.1:0-8806 GCA_044344525.1 Gammaproteobacteria bacterium
TGTGCATGAGATCCGCGACCCGCACCTGGGCGTCACGGAAGGGCACACCGGCGATGGTGCCGCGATTCTCCAGCGAACTGAGACTGTTGTGATCGATCACCACGGTGGTGTTCAGGTTTTCCAGCCTCGGCCAGCCGGGCGCGTAATCCAGCACACCGTCCTCAACCGAAAACTCGACCCGGAACTGGCCATCCCCCTCATCGTAGGGAAAGGCCCGCAAGGGTCCCCGCCAGATCAGCTCACCCTTCGGTACCCGTCCGGTGATGATCGACTGGTCGAGCCAGCTCACCAGTGGCTTGCTGAACAACACCAGCGGCAGGTGATTGACCACAGCAGGTGCCGACGACGCTACAACCTTTGCCTTCACATCGACAAAGGGCGAACCGTAAGGCGGCAGCGTGACGGACAACCGGGTGCGGGTATCGATCTCCGCATTGCTGATACGCAGATCATTTGCATAAAGCTGCAGTCCGGCCGGTGCGAACTTCCACGCGAAGATACCCTCGGTGCGGGTGGTACGCAGATCAGCACGGAACAGCCAGGGCAGGCGCAACAGGCCCTCCTGCGCATCGACTTCAATCTGCCCGCCCCGCTCGTTCGCCTGCAGCTTGCCGCTGACGCCGGCGAGCGCCCAGCCTGGCGCCGGCATGACCAGACCCAGGTTCCTGAGCGTGGCATATGCCTGCCAGCTGGCTGACTTGCCGGGCGCGACATCAGCGGTGAGGCTGAAGTCCTGCAACTCGCCCAGCAGCTTTTCCGGCAGCGGCCCGCTGCGCAGGCCGGAGGACGCCACCGAGCGGATCAGCGGCCAGAGGTCCGCCATCCGTATTGACTCAGCCCGGGCCATGTATTGGCCGGTGCCAGATGCTTTCAGCACATAGCTGACTTCGGCGCTCATGGCTGGGCGGGTCTTGTTGCCCCGCTGCGCGATCAGGCGCTCGACACTGGCCTGCCAGCCGCCGGCCGAGCGCTGCCAGCGCGCACTCAGCCCGAGCTGACGATAGACCGTGTCCTCGACGCCGGGTGAAGTCTCGATGCGGGTTTCACCCAACTCCAGATCGAGGTTCATCTCGCGCGGCACCAGCCCGCTCATGGCCAGCTCGATCTCCAGCTGACCGCGACCTGACTTTAGCGGTACCCACTGATTGGCGAGCAGACGCAGTGCACGACTGAGTTCGATGTCCTCAGCCATCAGGCTGAACGACCACTCCGGCGCCGGCGCATTTTCCGCAACTGAAGCGCCGGGCAGCAGCGCCGCAGGCAGCGTGCCCGCAAACTCGAAACGCCGGCCCAGCTCATCCCGTCCGTCAACCTCGCCCTCGAAACCGATGCTGTCGGGCGCCAGGCGGAGTTCCAGCTGCCGGGCCATCAGGCTCACGTCCGGCACCAGCCGCCCGGCATCGGACGCCAGCACACCGATGTCCCGCAGCTCCAGATCGAGGCGTGGCAAGCGTGGACTGCGCGGTTTCCGCAACAGGTCTTCAAGTGGCACGGCATTGACCAGCACCTTGCCGTCAGCCTGCCGCTCGATACGTACATCCGCCCCACGAACCGCAACCCGTCCGGGCAGCAGGCGGCGCTCGGTGACCAGTTGCAGCAGGTTGATACCGACACTCAGTTCTGCAGCATCGAGTACCGGCTGCCGGCCATCCTGCGTGCGGATATGCACATCGAAGAAGCGGATCTCCGGACCATGCAGGGGCCAGCTCGCGCTCAGCCGCCCGAACTGCACATCGAAGCCGGTCGCCTCATTAACAAAGCGCCGGATGTCATCCTGATACTCGGGCGCCATCGGCAACAGCAGTCGTGCGATACCGACCAGCACGGCCAGCACGATGAGCCCGGCTGCGCCGATGGTCGCCAGCCAGCCCAGCCAACGACTGATGGTGCTGCGCTTCTTCACGGCTGCATCGGCCTAGACGAGCACCACGTCGAACTGGTCCGGTGCATACAGACCTTCCGTCTGCAGACGGATTGATTTGCCGGTACGTTCCTCGAGCTCGGCAATGCTCGACGCTTCTTCATCGAGCAGCAGCTCGATCACATCCGGCTGTGCCAGCACGACGTATTCCTTGAAATTGAACTGGCCGTGCTGACGAAGAATCTCGCGAAAAATCTCGTAGCAGACGGTTTCCGCAGTCTTCACCTGGCCACGACCATCACAGGTAGGACAGGGTTTGCACATCAGTCGCTCCAGACTGTCACGCGTGCGCTTGCGTGTCATGGCCACCAGGCCCAGCGGTGACTCACTGGCGATCTGGGCGCGGCCATGGTCACCGGCCAGTGCCGCCACCAGCGCATCCATGACCTGACGGCGATGCGCTTCCTCAAGCATGTCGATGAAGTCGATGATGATGATCCCGCCCAGGTTGCGCAGCCGAAGCTGGCGCGCCAGGGTTACCGAGGCTTCGAGATTGGTGCGGAAGATCGTTTCTTCCAGATTGCGGTGACCGACGTAGGCGCCTGTGTTGACATCAATGGTGGTCAGCGCCTCGGTCTGGTCGATGATCAGATAGCCACCAGATTTGAGTTCCACCTTGCGATCCAGCGCCTTGCGGATGTCGTCCTCGACGCCAAACAGGTCGAAGACCGGGCGCGCCCCGGTATAGAACTCAATGCGCGGCGCCAGTTCCGGCATGAAAGTGGCGGCAAACTCGGTCAGCTGCGTACAGGCATTCAAGGCATCGATACGCACATGCTCGGTCTGCGCTCCGGCGCGGTCGCGCAGCACGCGCATGGCCAGCGGGAGGTCTTCGTGCACCAGTGCCGGCACGCTGGCCTGCCGGGCGCGATTGGCAACCAGCTCCCAGAGGCGGTGCAGGAACAGCAGGTCGGCGCGCAGCGACTCGCTGTCCAGTCCTTCGGCTGCGGTGCGCACAATGCATCCGCAGCTCGCCTCGGCATCGGCCAGCACTTCGGTCATCACGGTCTTCAGCCGCGCGCGCTCGCTTTCTGCCTCGATCCGCCCGGACACACCCAGGCTGGCTTCGTTCGGCAACAGCACCAGATAGCGCGACGGCAAGGTGATGAAGGTCGTGAGTCGTGCACCCTTGGTGCCGAGCTGATCCTTCGCCACCTGCACCAGCACCGTGTCGCCCTCGCGCAGCAGCTGGCGGATGTTTGGCTCCTCACCGGCCGCCAGCGCCGCTGCGCCGACCGGTGGCTGGATATCCGAAGCGTGCAGGAAGCCGGTCCGCGCCAGGCCGATATCGATGAATGCCGCCTGCATGCCCGGCAGCACGCGCATCACCCGGCCCTGGTAGATGTTGCCGGTCAGCCCGCGGCGGGAATTGCGCTCGATGAATATTTCCTGCAGCGCACCGTTCTCGACCACTGCGGCGCGGACTTCACGTGCAGTCACGTTGATGAGGATTTCTTCACTCATCAGCAGTGGCTACCGCCAGCAGCGGACCGCTAAAGGATTCGAGCAGCCGGGCGGTTTCGAACAGCGGCAAGCCCATGACACCGGAGTAGCTGCCCTTGAGTGCAGAAACAAACAGTGCACCCAGACCCTGGATGCCGTAGCCGCCGGCCTTGTCGGCCGGTTCACCGGTGCGCCAGTAAGCAGCGGCTTCACGCGCATCGATGGTCCGGAAGCTCACCTCGCTGCGACTCAGTTCGACGCGTTCACGCCCGGCATCAACGATCGCGACGGCGGTCCAGACCTCGTGCGTCCGGCCACCGAGACGGGTGAGCATACGCACCGCGTCCGCTTCATCCGCCGGCTTGCCGAACAGTTCGGCACCCAGCGCCACAGCCGTGTCGGCAGCCACGATCGGTGCATTACGCGCACGCGGCAACTCGAGCCCGGCGCGGGCTTTCGCTGCCGCCAGCCGGCAGACCAGATCGTCGGCGCTCTCGCCCGGGCGCGGCGTCTCGTCGACTGCAACGCGCAAAACCTCGCAGGCGATACCGAGCTGGGCGAGCAGTTCACGCCGGCGCGGCGACCCCGACGCGAGATAAACAAAAGCCCTGGCAGTCACCACATTCAAACCCCTGCTCAGACCTTGTGATACGGGTGGCCCTGCAGAATGGTCCACGCCCGGTACAGTTGTTCAACAACAATCACCCGCACCATGCCATGCGGGAAAGTCAGCGCCGACAGTGACCAGCTCTGGTTGGCCCGCTTCCGCACTTCGTCGGCCAGCCCTTCGGGGCCGCCGATGACCAGTGCAACGGCACTTTCCTCGACCTGCCAGCGCACCAGCTGCCGCGACAGTTCGACTGACGACCAGGGCTTGCCGCGCTCATCCAGCGTGATCACGTACTCGTTCGGCTTCAGCCGCTGCAAGATCCGCTGCCCTTCCTTGGCCTTCGCGACCGCAGGGTCACCCCCCGAGGAGCGCAGCGACAACGGGATCTCTACAAGTTCGGGCTTCAGGTGGGCAGGAAGACGCTCGAGGTAGGTGGCAACGCCGGCACGAACCCAGTCATCGGGGCGGCTGCCGATCGCCAGAATTCTTGTTTTCATGCTGCGCGGACCCGGTATCCCCGCTTCCGGCCGGGGTGAGGATGATACACGGCGCCGCGCTCCGGCTGGACAGGGACGCTCAGGCCATTGCGGCGCTTTCCATGTCCCAGAGGCTTTCCAGCTTGTAAAACTCGCGGGCGCGGGGCTGCATCACGTGAACCACCACATCGACCAGGTCCACCAGCACCCACTCGCCGCTGCCGGTTCCCTCAACACCCAGGGCCGGGACCCCGGCCGCCTCTGCCTGCTGGACCAGCCAGTCGGCGATGGACCGGACGTGCCGGTCGGAGGTGCCGCTGGCCACGATCATGTAGTCAGTAAACGTGGTTTGCCGGCGTACATCCAGCACCCTGACATCACGGGCCTTCAGTTCTTCAAGGGCTGTAGTGGCCAGACTCAAGAGCTTCTTGCTATGCACGGGATTGCACCTCCTTCGGGCGCTGATAGATACGATTGGCCAGGATCAGTTCACGGACATCGTCCGGAACCAGGAAACGCGGATCACCGTCAGCGGCGATCAGGCTGCGAATCGATGATGAAGCGATCTCCAGCTGCGTCACCTGACGCAGATGGATGCGGCCGGCCGGAGCCGTGCCGAGCGCGGCAGCATCATGCGCCTGCCGGTCAGCATACAGCTGGCCGAGTTCGCCCTCGAACTGCTGTGTCCATCCCGGACGCTGCACAACAACCATGTGCGCGAGCTGCGGAATCTCGCGCCAGCGATGCCATCCGGGCAGACCGAGAAAGGCATCCATGCCGAGAATCAGCACCAGCGACCGCTGCGGCTGGTCAGCGCGCAGACTGGCCAGCGTATCGACGGTGTACGAGGGCCCCTCACGCCGCAGCTCGCAGTCATCGACCAGGAAGCCGGGCTGCCCGGCGACGGCCGCTTCAAGCATGCGCAGGCGCAGCGCCACGCTGGCCACTGCCGGCGCACGATGCGGCGGCAGGCGACTGGGAATGAAGCGGACCTCGGCGAGGCCAAGACCGGTCAACAGTTCCCAGGCCGTGCGCAGATGGCCCACATGTACCGGATCGAAAGAGCCGCCAAACAAACCAACTGGCGCGAGCGCTGTTGTCATCAGGCGAGTTCGGCCGGTGGCAGCGGCTTGCCGGTCAGCGCCAGCGTGAGTTCGAGCAGCGCGTTCCAGGTTTCACCCCGGCGTGCGCCCTTGACGATCTGGTCAGCATCACCGGCCATGCTGAGCAGGCGGCGCAGTGTTGCGGGTGTGCGGCCACGCAATGCCTGCACATAGATGCCGACGCGCGACTTCCAGACCCCGGCCGCCTGTACTGCCTGCTCCAGCGGCAGACCACGGCCCGCACACATACCGGCCTCAAACAGCACGAGCACCTCGCGAACCAGCGCCCAGAGCACCAGCGGTGCAGCCACGCCTTCTTCGCGCAGTCCGTTGAGTATGCGTACGGCGCGTGGCGTATCGCCGGCCAGCGCGGCATCACCCAGCTGGAAGATATCGAAGCGCGCGCCATCGGCAACCGCGGCCCGGATCTGCGCCACATCCAGTTGCGCGCCGTCCGGATACAGCAGACCGAGCTTGTCGATCTCCTGCTGTGCGGCCAGCAGATTGCCTTCCACACGGGCGGCCAGCAGCTCCGCGCCTTCGGTATCGCAGCTGAGCTGCACGGCCTTCAGCCGCCGGGCGATCCAGCGCGGCAACTCGGCAGGTGACAGCGACCGCAGCTCAACCCACACGCCGTCTTTGCTGAGCGCACCGACCCAGGCGGAATCAGCAATCTTGCGGGTCAGCGCCGGCGTGACCACCGCAACGATGTTGCCGTCGGCAGTCCGGGCGGCCAGCTCGCGCAGTGCGCGCGAGCCGTCGTCGCCGGGTGCCGCCGTCGGCAGGCGCAACACGATCAGCCGGCCAGCAGAAAACAGCGAACGAATGCCGAGCGATGCGACCAGCGCAGGCCAGTCGAAGCCACGCTCGACCGTGAAGGATTCACGTTCGTCGCAACCCTGCCGGAGCGCAGCGCTGCGGAGCGCATCAAGCGCCTCGTTGACGAGCAGCTGCTCGTCACCGGAAAACAGATAACAGGTCGACAGACTCCCGCCCTGTGGGGCAGAAAGATGTGCGCCTAACTGCTCAGCGCGCAGTTGCATGCACTACCGTCAATCGCCGAGCTGTTTCCAGTCAATCGACTCCTCTTCGAGCAGGATCGGAATACCGTCGCGTACCGGATAGACCAGCCGTCCGTCGCGGGTAACCAGGGCCTCGACCAGCTTCTCGCCCACAAGACTGTCGGAGCGGGCATGGATGGTGCCGCTTTCGATCGCCGAGTTGATGCGCGCGAGACGGGTTCCGTCCAGCAGCTGCAGGGGCAGCTTGGTGAGCGGGCAGCAGACGATGTCTAGAAGTTTTTTGTCCATCTGATGCGAAGGGACTATAGCACAGGGGTACGCGGCTCCCGCCCACGCCCCCAGACAACATAACGCTCGGGCACCGGATCGGGACCGCCTTCCGCCCAGGGATGACAGCGGCCGATACGGCGCAGCCCAAGCCAGCTGCCGCGCAACACACCGAAGCGGCCGATGGACTCGGCGGTATAGGTCGAGCAGGTGGGAAAGTAGCGGCAACGCGGACCCAGCCAGGGCGACAGCATCAGCTGGTAGCCGCGGATCAACGCCACTGCCGCGCGCATCGACAGGCTCTGCGGTGTTTTCAGCTCGCCACACATGCGGCTGCAGCGCGGCGGATGGCGCCGATCATCGAATGCAAACCGTTGCTGCGCGTCGGACTCAGGTGCTGGTCGAGGCCGAGTGCAGCGATGAAGTCCGGCGGCGTCGCGAGAATCTCCTGGGCCGGGCGCCCGTTATAGATGCGCATCAGGATCGCAATCAGCCCGGAGACGATCGCCGAATCACTGATGGCCTGAAAGACCAGCCGATCACCCTCGGCATGCGTCACCAGCCAGACCTGTGACTGGCAACCCTGAATCTTGTGCCCCTCGGTTTTTTCGGCCTCCGGGAACGCTGGCAACTGCCGGCCCATGTCGATGATGTACTGGTAGCGGTCCACCCAGTTGTCGAACAGCGCAAAGTCGCTGATCAGTTCCTGCTGGGCCACGCTGATCGACTGCTGCTGCACCGATACACTCATCCCGCACTCCGTCGCCAGCGCGTGCCCTCGGCGCTGTCCTCGATCAGGATGCCGGCTTCAACAAGCTGGTCGCGGATCTGATCAGCCAGCTTGAAGTCGCGACTGGCGCGCGCCGCGCGCCGCGCGGCAAGCAGCGTCTCGATCTGCTCCGCCGACAAGCCATCGCTGACTTCCGTCATGAACCAGGCATCCGGGTCGGTGCCAAGCAGGCCCAGCAGCGCACCGCTGGCGCGCAGACGGGCTGCGAGGGCCGCTCGCTCGGCGGGATCCGTGCTGCGATTCGCGTCACGGGCCAGATTGAACAGTACGGCCAGCGCCTGCGGCGTGTTCAGGTCATCGTCCAGCGCTGCGATGAAGTCCGGGTCCGGCTCGGCGGTGAGCGACTGCCAGCCTTCCACATCGCGCAGCGCACCGTACAGACGATCGAGCTTGCGCTGCGCTTCAGGCAGCACCTCGCCGGTCCAGTCCAGCGGCTGCCGATAGTGCGCGGCGAGCAGGGCGAGCCGGATCGCTTCACCCGGGGCTTGCTCCAGAAGATTGCGCACCAGCAGCACGTTGCCCAATGACTTGGACATCTTGGTGTGGTCCACATTCACGAAACCATTGTGCAACCAGTAGCGGGCAAACAGCGCGCCACCGTTCGCACAGGTGCTTTGTGCGATCTCGTTCTCGTGATGCGGGAAGATCAGGTCATTGCCACCACCGTGTATATCGATGGTAGAGCCCAGGTGTTCGGCAACCATCGCCGAACACTCGATATGCCAGCCTGGCCGGCCGCGTCCCCACGGACTGTCCCAGCCCGGCAGATCCGGGGTGGAGGGTTTCCACAGCACGAAGTCGCCGGCTCCTTCCTTGTAAGGCGCCACTTCCACCCGCGCACCGGCCAGCAGTTCGCGCTGATCGCGCCGCGACAGGCCACCGTAGTCGGCATAGGCAGCAACGCGGAACAGCACGTGCCCCTCGGCAGTGTAGGCATGTCCGCTGTCGATCAGCCCGCTGATCATGCGGATGATGCTGGCCAGATGCTCCGTGGCGCGCGGCTCGATATCCGGGGGCAGCACGCCGAGCGCCCGCATGTCGGCGTGGTAGGCACTGGCATAACGGGCGGCAATCTCGCCGATCGGTACGCCCTCGGCAGCGGCCGCCCGGTTGATCTTGTCGTCGATGTCGGTGATGTTGCGCGCATAGACCAGCTCATAACGCGTACGCAGCA
>JBIJCV010000045.1:0-8789 GCA_044344525.1 Gammaproteobacteria bacterium
CATCGACCGGCATGGTCGCATCGATCAGCGCGAATGCATGCTCTGTCTGGACTGCATGGTGCTGTACACCGATGCACACACCTGTCCGCCGCTGGCGCAGGAGAGAAAACGGCGCATGCGGACCGGATTGCCGCTTACCGCTATTGGTCCTGATGGTTATTTCATGCCGCTGACGGAACTGTCGGCCAGCTTGCCATCTGCGCGAGCCAGACAACGGCGGCAGCCGGTGAGCGAGATCGATCCAGGCATGCTGACCGAGGCCGCAGCGCCTGCGCACGCCGAGAGCGAATCGCTGCTCAGCTGGATTGTTGCCGAGACCTGGGAGCATCTGTGGCCATGGAGCCGGCACGGTTTTCAGGGGCAGCCGGCCACAATGGCTTTGAGTGTCGCCCTGGCCATCGCGGTTAGCGTGGCCTGGGTGTTGAATGCAACCGGGCGTCTGGAGTCTGGCGTGCTCATCGGTTGGTGGATTGGCTGGAGTCTGTTTGAATTGAGGATCCGGGCCAGTTCCAAGTGCTATGTGAAGGAAGGTCCCTGGTGGGGCCAGCGTTACCGTATGGCAAAGCCCATGGACCTGCTGAGCTATGTTTGTTTCAAAAATCTGCTGATCGGTGCGGTACTGTTTCTGGTCATCAAGTCCCTGGGACCGCTGCTGTATATCTGAGAGGCTGATTGCGGCTATGCGCGGCATTTGCAGCACACTGATCGTCACGCTTGGCCTGATTACGGCGGCGACTGCAGCAGACTGGCAGGTTGCCCCGGGTGAGTCCATTCAGGCGGCAATCGACAGGGCCGCAGCCGGTGACCTGATCGAAGTACATCGCGGCCGGTATCGGGAAAACCTGCACATCGACAAGCCGCTGACCCTGCGTGGCATCGACCGGCCGACGCTGAGCGGTGGCTTTTCCGGGAACACCATTCTGGTCACTGCGGCCGATGTGACGATCGAGAACCTGATCGTCACTGACTCCGGTGACAGCCTGCGCGAGCAGAACGCCGGTATCTATATCTGGCCTGGTGCCCACCGGGCCCGGGTGCAACAGTGTGATCTGGCCTACAACCTGTTCGGTCTCTGGATCGAGAAGGCCGACGATGTGCTCATTCGTGACAATCTCATCGTCGGCAAGCGCGAATATCGCTCTGCCATGCGCGGTAACGGCATTCAGCTCTACAACACCAGTGGCGCGCAGATCCTCGGCAACAACATCAGCTTCGTGCGTGATGCGATCTATGTCGACGTGTCGCACCGCGCGGTGTTTCGTGGCAACCGGCTGCACCACAGCCGCTACGGCACGCATTACATGAATTCTCACCACAATCTTTGGGAGGGCAATGAGGTCTATTACAACCGCGGCGGGCTGGCCCTGATGGAGGTGCGCGACCAGATCGTGCGCAACAACCGGGCATGGGGCAATTCCGATCATGGCATCATGCTGCGTACCATTCAGGACACGCTGGTCGAGGGCAATCTGGTGGCCGGCAATGAACGGGGCTTTTTTATATACGATGCTGAATACAACACGCTGCGCGGCAACCTGATCGTGGACAACGTGGTCGGGATGCATGTCTGGGCCGGTACGCGCAACAATGCGGTTGAGCGCAACGACTTCATCGGCAATCGCGAGCAGTTGCGCTATGTCGCCGCCAGGGATGAACGTTGGGGTGTCGAGGAGGGCAACTACTGGAGCAATTACCTTGGCTGGGACCGCGATGGTGACGGTATTGGCGATATTCCCTACGAGGCCAACGACATCGTCGACCGGCTGATCTGGCAGCACCCGGTGCTGAAGTTGCTGCTGGCGAGTCCGGCGCTGCAGACCCTGCGCGTGGTGGCCCGGCAGTTTCCGCTGCTGCGTGCGCCGAGCATCGTTGATCCGAATCCGCACATGCAGCCCGGGCACAATGACTGGCGGGCATGGCTTGGTCGGCACTACCCGGGTGCGCACTGAAATGCAGGGGCAGCCGGTCGTGCAGGTACAGGGTGTCTCCAGGTACTACGGCAGTGTGCGTGCGGTGGATGGCGTCGATCTGCAGATCGGGCAGGGCGAGATGTATGCCCTGATCGGCCATAACGGTGCCGGCAAGACCACGCTCTTCAAGATGATGCTTGGCCTGATTCCCCACACGTCTGGCGAGATACTCATCGGTGGCGAAGCGGTGCGCGGGCGGAACTTCCGCGCGGTACGGCGCATGATCGGTTATCTGCCGGAAGACCTTGCACTGTATGAGAACCTCACTGGCCTGGAAACGCTGGTGTTTTTTTCCCGCCTGAAGGGCGCGCCGCCCGAAGCGTGCCCGGCCGTGCTGGAGCGGGTCGGGCTGCAGGCTGCGGCTGATCGCCGGGTCCGTGAGTATTCAAAGGGCATGCGCCAGCGTCTGGGCTTTGCCCAGGCGCTGCTCGGCAAACCGCAGATACTGTTCCTCGATGAACCGACCAACGGTCTCGATCCGGATGCCATTCGCGGTTTCTACGCGATCCTGCATGAATTGCGCGCGACGGGCGTCACCATCGTTCTCAGTTCGCACATCCTTGCGGAAATTCAGCAGCGGGTAGACCGGCTGGCCATCATGGTCAACGGGCGCATCCGTGCGCTGGGTACGGTGCAGGCTTTGCGCGAGCAGCTTGACCTGCCAGTGCGTTTCACGATCAGCGTGGCCTTGGGTCGCGGTGCCGAGGTCTGCGGCGCACTCGAGCATTTGCCCTTGAGCCAGCTGGAGCGGCAGGGCGATACGCTGCTGCTGCAGTGCCGGCGTGAACTCCGGCTGAACGTCTTCGAGTCGCTGGCGGCCTTGCAGGACAGCTTGCTTGATGTGCAGATGCACGAGCCCTCGCTGGAAGATGTGTTCTTCGGTCTCACGGAGACACAGCTGTGGAAGTGAGTCAGATCGCGGTAATCGCCGGCAAGGAGTTTCGCGACCGGATCCGCAACCGCTGGGTGCTCGCCATCGCGCTGTTGTTCACCGTATTTGCGCTGACGATCGCGTGGTTCGGCGGCGCGCAGCAGGGTACGGTCGGCTTTCGCTCGGTTGAGTTCCTGATCGCCAGCCTGGTCAGTCTGGTGATCTATCTGTTGCCGCTGATTGCGCTGGTGCTTGGTTTCGATGCGGTGGTTGGCGAGCGGGAGCGGGGCTCACTGGATCTCCTGCTGTCACTGCCGGTGACGCGTGTCGAGTTGCTGCTCGGCAAGTATCTCGGCCTCGCTGCAGCCTTGACGGTCTCGACGCTGGGTGGTTTCGGGCTGGTGGCGCTCATTCTTGCCCGGCAGCTGGAGCCGGCTGAGTTTGTCCGCTATGGCGGTTTCATGCTGAGCTCCGTACTGCTCGGTCTGGTATTCCTGAGTCTGGCGGTCATGCTGTCGGTCTTTGCAGCCGATCGGACCCGGGCCTCGGGGCTGGCCATTGCGCTATGGTTTTTCTTTGTACTGGTTTTCGATCTGTTGCTGCTGGGTGCTCTGGTCATCAGTGGCGGCAGCTTTGGTGGCGATCTCTTTGCCTGGTTGCTGCTGCTCAATCCGGCTGACGTATTCCGGATCCTGAATGTTTTCTCGCTGGACGAGGTTCGTGAGCTGTACGGGCTTGATACCCTGTTTCCGGAATCCATGGCGGGGCCCTGGTTGCTCGTGCCGGTGATGTTCGCGTGGATTCTGGCGCCGCTGGGCATCGCCGCGTGGCGCTTCCGCAAATGACCCATCCATGAAGAGGCAGGATTGCATGTGCAGCCGACATCCCCGGGCAATTGATCGACGCAGCCTGTTGCGCATGGCTGGCAGTCTGGGTGCGGTGGCCTTGCTGGGGGCGTGTGGCAGGTCATCGGAAAGCAGCATTCCCCTGGCACCGGCTGCGATCGACCGCAATACGGTCTGTGCGCTGGATGGCATGCTGCTCGCGGATTACCCGGGCCCCAAGGCCCAGATTCACTACGTGGATCGTGCCGAGCCGGAGTTCTTTTGCGATCTGGCCGAGATGTTCCATCTCTGGTTGAGTCCGGAGTCGGTCCGGCAGGTGCGTGCGATCTACGTGCAGGACATGGGCTCGGCAGACTGGGATGCGCCGCAGGGGCACTGGATTGATGCGCGCACCGCCTGGTACGTCTACGGATCATCCCGGCACGGGGCAATGGGCCCGGCCATAGCGTCCCTGGCCACCGAGGCGGCAGCGCGGAAATTTGCCGGAGAGTTCGGTGGCACGGTGGCCCGCTTTGACGGGATTCAGGCCGATCAGGTTCTGCTGGATGGCGGGGCGCTGCACGACAGGCGCATGTAGCGAGCCGGCCTTTTGCGTGTGCAGGTCCCGGTGGTGGCCCGCGGTGCACATGCCGTGCACCGCGGGCTGCAGGGGTCGACGTGCTTTAACCGCTGACGCTGAGCATGAAGTCAGCCGCAGCCTTCACTTCGTCATCGGTGAGGTTCGCTGCACCGCCACGGGCGGGCATCACGCCCTTGCTGCCGCTGAAGCCTTCGAGCGCATGTTTATAGAGCACATCCATACCCTGGGCCCGCCGTGGCTCCCAGTCGGCGCTGTCGCCGGGCTTGGGCGCGCCGGCTGTACCCATGGCATGACAGAGCGCGCAGGTCCGGTTGTAGGTGGCCTGGCCGGCGCTGGTGCCTGCGTCTGCGCTGGCCTTGGTGACCGGGGCCGGTGTGGCATCTGCGGCGGTTGTCGGCGCGCTGGCTGCGGTATCGGGGGTTGCCGGTGCCTGTGGACCGCAGGCGGTCAGCAGTACGACAAGGGCTGAAGCCGGCAGGACTGAAGTCAGTTTCATCAGAGTTCTCCAAAACATTGCGAAGCATGACCGCATCGTTTCAGGATGACGGTTTGCTGGATATTGGCTGGTGGTGTTCGCCGACCAGGTCGCCGGCCGGCCGGAACCGGCGGCAAGGATAGACTGTCATCCTCTCCAATTCCAACTCACATACAATGAAGTCCGGATCCTTTGGCGGCATGATCAGGAGTATTGCGATGACGAATGAAGCGAAGCGCGTGCGGACAGCGTTTAACGGACTCTTTCTCTTCGTGCTGGCCATCGGTCTGGCCGCCTGTGCGTCCGGTCCCGACATCCGCGTGGATGGCGATCCAAGCGTGAATATTCCCGGCTACCGCAGCTTCGGATTTTTCGGTTCCGTGGCGACCGACAAGGCAGGTTATTCGACGATACTCACGACCAGGCTCAAGGATGCGACCCGTCGCGAACTGGAGAAAGCGGGTTATGCCTATACGGATAGCAACCCGGAGTTGCTCATCAACTTCAATCTGAACGTGGTCGACAAGTCGGAGATCTACAGCACACCCGGCAGTACGGGCTATGGCTACTACGGCTACCGTTCCGGCATGTATGGCGGGTGGGCGGGCTATCCCCCGGAAATCGAGACGCGTAATTACCGGCAGGGCACGCTGGGTATCGACGTCGTCGATGCAGCAAAGAAGGCACTGGTCTGGCAAGGTGTTGCAGAAGCGCGGGTCACCAAAAAGATGCGTGAGAATCCCGGTGCCACGCTCGACAGCATCGTCACGGATATTCTCGCCGGCTTCCCGCCGAAGAACGGCGCATCCGCGCCGCCGGTCACCCGCTAGCTGGTTGGAGCGCCTTCGGTGGAAGCGCCTTCAGGCGCGATCTTTTTGGCCTGGAATCGCGCCTGAAGGCGCTCCCACGGGTGGCGAGTTCGCCGTGTAGGCCTTGTGGAGTTCCACAGGCGCTGCCGCTTTCTTGCGTAACCGTATGTTGAGCATCTCGACGGTTACCGAGAAGGCCATGGCGAAGTAGATGTAGCCGCGCGGGACGTGGGTGCCCAGTCCGTCGGCGATGAGTGCGATGCCAACCACGATCAGAAAGGCCAGTGCCAGCATCTTGATGGTCGGGTGTGCCGAGACGAAATTGCCGATTCTCGTGGCGAACACCATCATGAGTGCCACCGAGACGACGACTGCGGTGATCATGATCTCTACTTCGCTGACCATGCCTACGGCAGTGATGATCGAGTCCAGGGAGAAGACCAGATCGATGATGATGATCTGCATGATGATGCCGCTGAAGGTGGCAACCACCGCGCTCGAGTGACTGCCGGTTTCGCCCTCCAGCAGTTGATGGATTTCTCCGGTACTTTTCCAGAGCAGGAACAGGCCGCCGCCGATCAGGATCAGATCCCGTCCTGAAAATCGCTCGTCGAGTACGGTAAAGAGAGGTTCCGTGAGACCCACGATCCAGGCGAGCAGCAGCAGCATTGCGATGCGCATGAACATGGCGAGCCCGAGCCCGATGCGGCGGGCGAGTTCACGGCTCTGTGGTGGCAGTTTGTCGACCAGGATCGAGATGAAGATGATGTTGTCGATGCCGAGCACCAGTTCGAGGGCGGTCAGCGTCAGCAGGGCAATCCATGTCTCGGGTTGGGTGAAGAGTTCGATCATCACGGGTCCCTGATACGGTTAAATGGGGCGGGTGGCGGCCCGCATTATCGGTCAGTATCATGTAACCGTCTGTATCTTTTTGGCGGATTGCGAGGATGTCCATGCGACTGATCGTTGCGATTACCGGAGCCAGCGGCGCCATCTACGGTATCCGGCTGCTGGAGGCCCTGCGCGAGGTGCCAGATGTCGAGACACACCTGATATTGAGCAATGGCGGCAAACTGAATATCGCACTGGAAACAGACCGCGATCCGCGGGATGTTGAAGCTCTTGCGCATGAGGTCCACAGCGACCAGAACCTGGCGGCAACCATCGCCAGCGGTTCATTCACCACGGGCGGGATGATTGTCGCGCCCTGCTCGATGAAGACCCTGTCGGGTATCGTCAACTCCTATGCTGATAACCTGGTCGTGCGCGCGGCTGATGTCGTTCTCAAGGAGCAGCGCAAGCTGGTGCTGATGCCGCGCGAGACGCCGCTGCATGTCGGCCATTGTCGCCTGTTGCTGCAGGCGGCTGAAATGGGCGCGGTGATTGCGCCGCCGATGCCGGCTTTCTACAACGATCCGCAGACGCTGGACGATCTGGTCAATCACAGTGTGGGACGTGTACTGGATCTGTTCGGCATCGAAAGCGGTCTGGTCAAGCGTTGGCAGGGCGCAAAAGCCGCAAGCCGGAACGCAGCGAAGAAATGACCGCGCCGGATGGCGATGCTGATTTTGCCCGCGTGCGTGAACTGCTGGCCGCACACAACACGCTGACGCTGGCCACCTCCGGTGAAGGCGGTGCCTGGGCCGCCAGCGTGTTCTATGCCAGTGACGAGCGTTGCAACCTGTATTTCGTATCCGATCTGAAGACACGTCACGGGCGTGACATGAGTCGGGAGGCGCGCGTTGTCGCCGCCATCAACCGTGATGTTGCCAGCTGGGATGAAGTGATCGGTCTGCAGATCGAGGGGCGCGCCGAGGTGCTCGCCGGTATCGAGCGGGTCACTGCGCTCGCTGCCTATCTGGGTAAATTCATCCAGGTGCGGCGGATCTTCGAATCGCCACGTGAAGCCAGCGAAAAACTGATCGCCACGCGGCTGCAGAGCACGGCATTCTGGCGGCTCACGCCAGAATGGATACGCCTGATCGACAGCACGCGCGGTTTTGGCTGGAAGCGCGAATTCCGCCTCTGAGTCGCCGGCTCAGGGGCGGCCGCTCAGTAGGAGTCGCCGCTCGAGTAGGGCGGCAGCGTACCGATGTGGATACCGCTGTCGACGATCAGCGTTTCACCGGTGATCAGGTGCGGGCCTTCCAGGAACCACACCAGAACGCCAGCGATGTCTTCCGCAGTGGCCACCTTCTTCAGCGGCAGTTGATCGCCCATCGTCTTGATCATCGCTGCGTACTGCTCGTCACCCATGCCACCTTTCAGCCAGCGGGTCTGGATCATGCCGGGCACTACGGTGTTGATGCGGATCTCCGGAGCCAGGACGTGGGCCAGCGACTTGGCCATCAGGTTGAGTGCTGCCTTGGATGCCGCGTAGGGAATCGAGGAGGCGATGCCGGTGACGCCGCCGATCGAGGAGTCGTTGACGATGGCGCCGTGGCCCTGCTTTTTCATGATCGGCGTGACCGCACGGATCATCTGGTAGGCGCCGACCACGTTGACCGCATAGATATCCAGAAAGTCCTGCTTGCTCACGCCGTCGAGCTTCGGGTAGGGGTTGAACTTGGTGCGCGCGGCATTGTTGATCAGGTAATCGATGCGCCCCCACTTGTCGATGGCGGCCTGCGCCATCGCGCGGCAGGCGTCGTCGTCGGAAACGTCAGCCTGGAAGACGATGGTTTCAGCGCCTTTGGCCATGCAGGTGGCCGCGGTTTCCTCGGCCTCCGCCTTGCTGCGCGTGTAATTGACCACCACGTTGCAGCCGTGTTCGGCCAGCAGGATGGCTGCTGCGGAACCCACGCCAGTGGCTGAGCCGGTGACGATCGCTACTTTCTTGTCGGTCTTTTTCATGTGCATGTTCCTGAGTTCAGACTGGCCGCCGGCCCGCAGGCCGCATAGCCTACCGGATATCGCGGTGGATCGGGCCGTCATGCTATGGTTTCAGGCTTGCAATTGCGCTGTACGGACAAAGGGAGCGAGAGACCATGGCGTTCAAGGATATGCGGGAGTTTCTGGCCAGACTGGACCAGGCCGGGCAGCTGAAGAATGTGGATATACCGCTGGATTGCGCGCACGGGACCAATGAGCTCCAGGCGCTGATGCGCTACCTCGCCGAGATCAACGGCCCCGGACTGATGCTCAATAACCTCAAGGGGTACAACACGCCCGGCGTACCCGTGATCTTCAATCCCTTCGGTACGCGTGAGCGCACCGGCATGACCATTGAAACCGCGGAC
>JBIJCV010000092.1:0-6572 GCA_044344525.1 Gammaproteobacteria bacterium
TTGCTGGTTCTTAATGGTTTTATGCAGCTGATGTGACGCGGCTCACGGGTGCCGCTGAGGTCTGGTGTCGCCACACTATACAAATCGGCTCAGCATGGGTCGGCAACACCCTTCGCCCCATCGCCGGACCGCCGGGCGGACCCGGGTTTCGTGTGACGGCAGTCACAGGAAGGCGGTCATTTTCCGGATTCTGTAAAGCCGCAGGGCATTCTGCGCGGTGCTGGCACGTTTGCTGCAATTACTTCAGCGAGGACCCCGCTGAACAGTCAACCGAGATAGCACAGCAGCCCACACCCCAAAAACCCAAGCCCAAACCCAATGACTGAACAGCAACCTCGTAAACAAGAAGAAGAAAAACAAAAACAATAAAAAACGACCCAACACCATCCCAAGCCCAATCTTGCCGCCCCTTGCCCAGGGGCGGCTTTTTTTGCGCATCTTTTTTGTGCATGGCCGCACACGGCAAGCCCGCGTGTATCCTGCGCGCATGCACTGGCTGGTCGCAGATATCGGCGGAACCAATACCCGTTGCGCGGTGGCACGACCGGGCGGCGTCCTGCAGAGCATTGAGCTATTCCGCAACCGGGATTTCCCGGGCCTCGACCGGCTGCTGGGCGCTTATCTCGGCATGCTGCCGCCAACCGAGCGGCCTGCTGAAGCCGTGCTGGCCATCGCTGCGCCGATCCACGGCGATGAAGTCCGGATGATCAACATCAACTGGAACTTCTCGGTCAGCGCACTGGCGCGCAAGCTGTCTTTGCGCCGTGTCACGCCGCTCAACGACTTCGCAGCACAGGCCTACGCCTTGCCGGTACTGGGTCCGGCCGATCTGCTGCAGATTGGCGGCGGTACGGAAGTCGCCGGGGCGGCGAAGGTGGTGCTCGGTCCGGGCACCGGCCTGGGCGCGGCGGGCCTGGTGCAGATCGGCGGACGCTGGCACGCCATCACCGGCGAGGGTGGCCACGTCACCATGGCGCCGAGCGACGAGCGCGAAGCGCGCATCATCGCGCTGGGTCGCGAGCGCTTTGGTCACTGCTCTGCCGAGCGGCTGATCTCCGGTGCCGGTCTTGCCTTTCTCTACATGGCATTACACGGCGGTGAGACCCTGACGCCGGATGCAGTCGGCGCACGCATTGCTTCTGGCGAAGCGCAGGCGCTCGAGGCTCTGGAGGTGTTCTTTCAGTTGCTAGCCACTGCGGCGAGCAATCTCGCCCTGACCTTTGCAGCTTTCGGTGGCGTCTATATCGGTGGTGGCGTGACGCCACGATACCTGGAGCAGTTGAAAACTTCGGGCTTCCGCGCACGCTTCGAGGACAAGGGCCGTTACCGCCAGTTTCTCGCCGGCATCCCCACCCGGGTGATCACGGCCGATCAGCCTGCACTGCGCGGACTGGCCGCATTCGCCGAGGCCGACAACCGCAGCTAGTCGCCCTGCATGTCGTCAGGAATCTCCATCATCGGTCCCCACAGCAGTTCATCCAGGCGCGGCGCCCAACGGTATACGCGCATATCCACCCGACCTGCAGCGACCACGATACCCTCGGCACGCAGCCGCCGGATCTGGGTGCGGTAGCCGGGACTGGAGGCCGGGATGGCGATGCGGCCGTTCACCGCAATCACGCGATGCCACGGCAGGCCGAGCTCAGCCGGTGCATGCCGGAGCGCACGAGCCACCTGTCGCGCACCGCGTGGCAGCCCGGCCAGTGCGGCAATCTGCCCATAGCTGGCCACCCGCCCGGTTGGAATCGCCGCGATCACTCGCCAGATTGCCCGCATGGGTGACTCGCCCGGCATCTGGCTGCCGCAGCGCTGGCAATCAGGCCAGCCGTTTCTGCATCGTATCGGTGGCGCCCGGTGCACCAGGCAGTTTCGCGATGATGGGTTTGGTGTCTGGCCGTACGCCACGCCACAGATAAAAGGACTCTGCCGCCTGCTCCACCAGCATGCCCCAGCCCTGACTGATGCGGCCAGCACCATGGGTTTTGGCCCAGGTCACGAAGGGCGTGTCATGCATCGCATAGGACAGGTCGTAGCACAGCGTTTCAGGCCCGACTATCGAGGCCGGAAAGGGCGGCAATTCGCCATGCAGTCCGGCTGAAGTCGCGTTGATGACCAGATCAAAACTCTGCCCGCCGAGTTCCTGGAACTGACAGGCGAGAATCCGGCCCAGCAGGCGGAAATCGCGGGCCAGATCGCGCGCCTTGTCGACCGTCCGGTTGGCGATGACGATATCGCGCGGCTTCGTTTCAAACAGCGCAGGAACGATGCCGCGCGTGGCACCGCCTGCGCCGAGTATCAGGATCCGGGTGCCAGCCAGACGCAGGCGCAGATTCTGGCGCAGATCATTGATCAGGCCTGCGCCATCGGTGTTATCGCCTTCGATCGCGCCATCGGCATGGACGATCAGGGTATTCACCGCGCCGGCCAGCTCGGCACGCGAGGTCAGCCTGGAGGTGACCCGGGCAACCTCGGTCTTGTGAGGCACCGTGACATTGAGGCCGCGGATACCCTCGGCAAACAGCTGCCGGACCCGTTCGATGAGATCTTCCGGAGCAATGTCCCAGGCCTCGTAGGCGATATCCTGCCCGGTCGCTTCGGCAAACAACCGGTGGATCACCGGCGACTTGCTGTGCGCTATCGGATGGCCGATAACGCCATAACGGTCGGTCATATCGTGTTTCCCCCTGAGATCCCACCGTCGATAGTCTGCTATCTTTTTCCATAATGCAGCCCTCGGACCGGGGGATCAATAACCTGAACGGGGTTGCACAATGAACGCCATGCACAGCTTTGACGCCTATTCGCCAAGCGAAATCGCCCAGCGGGTACATGAAGCCTGCCTGCTGAAGGGCCGCCTGTCGTTCCTGCAGCTCGCCATGCTCGGCATCCTGGCGGGCGCCTTCATCGGCCTGGGTGCGCTTTACTACGTGATCGTGGTGAGCGACCCGCACCTGGGCTTCGCCATGCAGCGGGTGCTGGGTGGCGTGGTGTTCTCACTCGGGCTGCTGTTGGTGATCGTCGCCGGCGCAGAACTCTTCACCGGCAACAACCTCCTCGCCATGGGCTGGGCCGACGGCGGTATATCGACGCGCGCCCTGCTCTACAACTGGGTAGTCGTATGCACGGCAAACTTCATCGGAGCTGCGGGTCTGGCACTGGTGGTGTTCCTTTCGGGGCATGCCGAGATGAACGATGGCGCAATCGGCAAGACCTATCTGCAGATCGCCGCAGCCAAGTCGGCACTCTCGTTTCAGGAGGCATTCTTCCGCGGCGTACTGTGCAACGTGCTGGTGTGCCTGGCGGTCTGGATGACACTGGCCGGCCGCAGCGTGACGGACAAGTTCTTCGCCAGCGTGCTGCCGATCTCGGCCTTCGTCGCCGCCGGATTCGAGCACTCCATCGCCAACATGTATTTCCTGCCGCTGGCGATGATGCTGCAGGCCTCGGCCGGTCAGACCGTCGAGTACGCTGTGCTGTGGCGCAACCTGGTACCAGTGATCGCCGGCAACCTGGTCGGCGGCAGCGTGCTGGTCGCGCTCGTGTACTACGTGATCTATCGCCGCACGGCATCTGTGCATTCGACATCAGAGCCCGACCGCACCCCGTAGGTCGAAGTGCCCTGCCCGACCTGCGGTCAAACAGCTGCAGGCGAGGCAAAATGCCGTTGATTTAGTCGCTATGCTTGCAACCATTCATGCAAGAAGTCGGAGCAGAGGCAATGTCAGACAAACCGGTTGATCTGGGCCAGATTCGCGGCGACTGGGATTTTCATTCCCGCTATGTCGCCAATGCCATGGAGCAGACCCTCAAGCGGGTGAACAAGTTGTGGCGCGGCCTGAAACGGGCCGCACCGGCAGCCGGCCAGGTGCCGGTCAGTGGTGCGGTCATGGACGAGTTCATCGAGGCATGCCGGCAGACACGCGCACTGTGCGACGATTTTCCGCTGCTCGAGGAAGCCCGCCCGCTGAAGCGCGCCAAAGCGGCCAGCAAAAAGCGCAAACCAGCCCGCAAGGCCCGCAAGTAAGCACAGGGCGAAGGGAGAACAACAATGCGTCCGCATGTAGAACTGATTCAGGAAGGCGATCTCGTCTGGCACCCGGCCGAGCTCACCCGTGGCAGCGGCAAGGCACGCCAGCGAAACCTCTCCTACGACGAAGAGAACGGCGGCGCCTCGACGCGCGTGGTTTTCGAAACGGCGTGGAGCCGGCCGGCCGGCTACCATCACGGCGACGTCGAGTGGTACGTGATGTCGGGACAGGTGAAGCTGGGCACACGCCTGATTGGCAAGGGTGGCTATTTTCGCGCTCCGGCCGGCCTGTGCATACCAGCCATACAGGTGGCCGCAGCTACTGATGTACTGATATTCCGTGAGTTCGGCGACTGGGGCTTTTCGGTCTCGGCAAAGAATCGCAGCCGCTTCGTGGCGCGCGGCGGCAACACCGCCTCCGATGAACAGGGCGAACTGGTCATCGTCGACACCAACCGCATGGAATGGATGCCCAATGCCTACGAAGGCGATACGCAGCGCTTTCTCAAGCTCAAGCTGCTGTATCACGATCCCGCGCCGCCGGGGCAGAACAACAAGGGCTTTGTCACCATGCTGGCGTGGGCACCGCCAGGCTGGTCAGACGATCGCATGGTGCACCACCCGGTATTCGAAGAGGCTTACAGCCTCGACGGCCATCTGGTCTACAACTTCGGTACGCTGGACGCCGGCACTTATTTCTTCAGACCCGCGCGCGTCAAGCACGGCCACTTCATCGCCGGCGAAGAACGCGGCTGGACTGGCTTCTTCCGACTGGACGGCTCGCTGCTCAACTGGATCACGGTCAACGAACGCGTCATCGTCGAAGGTGATGCGATCAACTACGACCCGAAATCGAAGTACGAGGCGCCGGTAATTGCCGGCATTCCGGTCCGCTCGCGCTCAACGGGAGAGTGGGACCTCGACGGCCGATAGGGGAGTTCAGTCAACCATGCGCAAGAACAGTCCGGTCTGCAGAAGTGGCGCCTTGTATGGCCTCTTGCTGACTGCTGTCATCGGCAGCACCTTGCCGGTTCCGGCGACTGCGCAAACCGATCACTCGCAACATGCCGCCGAGGATGCGCATGTCGGGCACGATACAGGCCGCGACGAACTGGGCCGACGCCTGTATGGCATGAAGCACCAGATGTCGCCCGATCTGATCGCCGAGCTGCGCCAGAAGATCCCGCTGTTCGCAAAATATACCGACGCCCAGATGAACCTTTCCATGGAGCAGATGGGTGCCGACTACAGCTGGTACATCAGCCCCGCAGATCTGCGTGCCGGTCAGGGCGTACTGATCCTGTTGCACGGTTTCCGTGAGCAAGGCGACAAGCTGTTCCGGGAACGGGTGCAGCCGATCGGTGATGTCCTGCCCACGACGCTCGGGGTCGGCATGGCAATGATGATGTCAGAGCATATACAGCTCGGGCTGGACGACCTGCAGGCCGCCGGCGCAAAAGAGATCGTGGTGGTGCCGATCGTGTCGTCCACCCACGACGAAATGTACCGCCAGTGGGAATATGTACTTGGCCGCCGTGCAGACGCTTCGTATGCCACGGTCGGCCAGATCAAGACCGATGCGGTACTGCATCTGGCCGCGCCACCGGGCACGGATCCGCTGATCGCCGAAATACTGCTCGACTATGCGATGGAAATCAGCACGGATCCGAAAAACGAGGTGGTGATCATCGCATCCCATGGCCCGGCCGGCGCAGCCGACAATGCGCAAACGCTCAGAAACCTGGAAACGCTGGCGAAATACGTGAAAGAAGACGGAGGCTTCGCGGCAGTGCGCACAAGCACGCTGCAGGATGACGCCGTCCCGGAAATACGGGCAGCCAACGTACAGAAACTGCGCACGATGGTGGAAGGTGCCGCGCAGGATGGCAAGAAGGTGCTGATCGTGACCAATCTGGTTGGCGCCCGGACCATTCAGGCAAAGCTTCGGCGCGACCTGCAAGGCCTCGATTACGCCTTCAATGCCAAGGGCATCGTGCAGCACGACAACTTCATCAAGTGGATCAGGGAAAGCGTCCACTCGGCGCTGGAAAAATCAGCGTACAAACCGGCCTCAGCCACGCACTGAGAGCGGGCACTGCGGCTGAGGCTCTGGAACCTCCATGCGCATTGACATCATTCTTGAGGCCAGCAATCCGCCTGAAACCATACTGAAGCTCGGCCGTCTGGCCGAAGAGCAGGGTCTGGGCGGTGTCTGGGTGTCAAACATGAATGACGCCCGCGATCCCTTCATCAATTTCGTACCGTTGGCGATGCAGACAGAACGCATTCGCCTCGGCCCCATCGCTGTCAGCCCCTTCGAACTGCATCCGCTGAAGATGGCCAGTTCACTGCTGACGCTCAACGAGGTGGCAAAAGGCCGTGCGCAGATCGTGGTGGGTGCCGGCGGCGGTACCGCCACGGCCATGGGTGCAAAACCGCTGCGGGTGGTACGGGCCGTGCGGGAATGCGTGGAGATCCTCAAGGCAGCGGCCACCGGCAAGCCAGTCAGGTATCAGGGCGAGATCTACGAGATCAAATGGTACAA
>JBIJCV010000046.1:0-8771 GCA_044344525.1 Gammaproteobacteria bacterium
AGCAGCACCGTGATGGCCAGGAACATAGCCAGGATGCCACGGCGGTTGTCTTTCAGCGCGTGGTGGGCAATCGTGAGCGTCACGCCGCTGGTCAGCAGGATGGCGGTATTCAGGGCCGGAACGCCCCAGGCCGCCATGGACTCATATTCACCGCCAATCCGCGCCGGTCCGTTGGAGGGCCAGGTGTTCTCGAAACCGGGCCACAGGACGCTGTTGGTCAGCGAATCCGAGCCGACTCCGCCCAGCCACGGCAGTGCCAGCTGGCGTGCATAGAGCAATGCGCCGAAAAAGCAGGCAAAAAACATCACTTCGGAAAGGATGAACCAGATCATGCCCATGCGGAATGAGCGGTCTACCTGGGCGCCATAGGTACCTGACTCGCTTTCATTGACCACTTCAGCAAACCAGCGGAATACCACCCACAGCACAATGGCCGTTCCCGCCAGGATGACGGGCAGTGTTGAGCTGCCGTTCAGCAGCTGCGCGACGCCGATGAAGGTAACTGCCAACCCCATCGAAGCGAACACCGGCCAGCGGGTTCCGTGGGGAACGTAGTATTTATCCTGGGTGTGGGCCATGGCGATATCTTCCTTGGGCAGTATCCGGTCAGATGGCGATGTTGGCGGCGGCAGCTTTGTTCTCCGGCTGTCGCTGTACAAAAAAAGTATAGGAAAGCGTTATACGGTCGACGTACTCAGGCAAGTCCGGGTCGACCATGAACTGCACACCCATATCCCTGCCCTCCCGGGCGAGAAACTTCTGGGCGGTGAAACAGAAACACTCGGTTTTCTGAAAGTGCTTGGCAGCTGTCCCCGGCGCAATACTGGGTACCGCCTGGCCGATCAGTTCGTGGTCGGTCAGGTTGCGGGCATAAAAGCTCGTGTCGTAGAGCTGGCCGGGATGAATCTCTATGGAGGACACATTGGGGCGGAATTCCCATGGTGCCTGCTGATTCACAATGGCGATGAATTCGACGGTGACCGTCCGCCCGGTATCAACCCGCATGCCGGCCGGAATGACGGCAACCGTATCGTTGGGGCGTCCGCCGATGCCGGTGATCTCGCACATGATGTCGTAGATCGGCACCAGCAGGAAGCCAAAGCCGAACATGCACACCGCCATGATTGCGAGGCGGGTCACCAATTGCCGGTTGCTGCGCACGGTCACTCGCTCTGGCGAACTCATCCGGCAACCTTCAGCGCAACAGCGACGATGTAGAGCACGAAAATGAGCACGGCAAAACCACCCACCATGAGAGCATTGCGGCGTATGCGCCGCTGCAACTCCGGATCGATGTCCTGTCGCGTGGTCACTTGATCAGCGGTGGTTCATCGAAGGTGTGATAGGGCGCGGGTGAAGGCACCGTCCACTCCAGCCCTTCCGGATTGTCCCAGACCTGGGCCGTGGCCTTCTCACCACCGCGGATGCACTTCACCACGATGTAAACGAACATCAGTTGTGAGAAACCGAACAGGAAGGCGCCGATGCTGGACACGGCGTTCCAGTCGGCAAATTGCGTCGCGTAATCCGGTATCCGGCGCGGCATGCCGGCAAGACCGAGGAAGTGCTGCGGGAAGAAAGTCACGTTTACAGCGATGGCGGACAGCCAGAAGTGGATCTTGCCCAGCTTCTCGTCGTACATGTGGCCGGTCCATTTTGGCAGCCAGAAGTACGCACCACCGATGGCAGCAAACAGGGCGCCGGGCACCAGTACGTAATGGAAGTGGGCGACGATGAAGTAGGTGTCGTGGTACTGGAAATCGACCGGTGCGATGGCCATCATCACCCCGGAAAAGCCACCGATTGCGAACAGGAACAGGAAGGCCACGGCGAACAGCATCGGCGTTTCAAAGCTCAGCGATCCGCGCCACATGGTGGCGGTCCAGTTGAAGACCTTCACCGCCGTGGGGATGGCGATCAGCATCGTCGACATCATGAAGAACATCTGGCCGGCCAGCGGCATGCCGACGGTAAACATGTGATGGGCCCAGACGATGCAGGACAGGAAGGCGATTCCTGCCGTGGCATAGACCATCGACGAGTAGCCAAACAGCGGTTTGCGCGAAAAAGCCGGAATGATCTGCGAGATGATGCCGAAGGACGGCAGGATGATGATGTACACCTCCGGGTGGCCAAAGAACCAGAAGATGTGCTGGAACAGCACCGGATCACCGCCACCTGCAGCCTGGAAGAAGCTGGTGCCGAAGAAGCGATCGGTGAGCAGCATGGTCACGCCGCCCGCCAGTACCGGCATGACCAGAATCAGCAGATAGGCAGTGATCAGCCAAGTCCAGACGAACATGGGCATCTTGAGCAGGGTCATGCCCGGTGCGCGCATGTTCATGACCGTCACGATGATGTTGATGGCACCGAGGATCGATGACATGCCGAGCAGGTGTACAGCGAAGATCGCGAACGCCAATGCGTTGCCCGTCTGCAGCACCAGCGGCGGGTAGAGCGTCCAGCCGGCAGCCGGCCCGCCGCCATCCATGAACAGCGTGGACAGAAGAATCGCACCGGCAAAGGGCAGGATCCAGAACGACCAGTTGTTGAGCCGCGGCAGTGCCATGTCCGGTGCGCCGATCATCATCGGAATCATCCAGTTGGCGAAGCCGACGAAGGCCGGCATGATCATGCCAAACACCATGATCAGCGCATGCATCGTGGTCATCTGGTTGAAGAATTCCGGATTCACGAACTGCAGTCCGGGCTGGAACAGTTCGGCGCGGATGACCAGCGCCATCGCGCCGCCGACGAACAGCATGATCAGGGCGAACACCAGGTAGAGGGTGCCGATGTCCTTGTGATTGGTGGTGAACAGCCAGCGGCTCAGCCCGTGGCCCGGGCCATGACTGTCATGCGCATGGTCGTGGGCGGCGTGGCCGTCGGTGATGGTGGTCATTGGCTGGTGCTCCGTATCAGGTTTCAGGTGGCCGGCGCTTGTTGGCTGGCCAGCCACGCGTCGAATTCGGCCTTCGGCAGTGCTTCAACAACAATCGGCATGAACCCGTGGTCCTTGCCGCACAGTTCGGCGCACTGCCCGCGATAGGTACCCGGCTTGTCGATCGTGAACCAGCCTTCGTTGATGTAGCCCGGGATCGCGTCGCGCTTGACTGCCAGATCAATCACCCACCAGGCGTGGTTGACGTCATTGGAAGTCAGCAGGTAGCGGATTTTCGTACCGACCGGCACGACCAGCGGCTTGTCCACTTCAAGCAGGTAGTTCTCGACCTTGAAGGGGTCTTGTCCGGAGTTCAGCTGGCGCGCGCTATTGCTGGTCTGTGCCAGCGTGCTGAAGAAGGAAACATTCTGGCCGACGTACTCGTATTGCCACTTCCACTGATAGCCGGTGATCCGGATGGTCATTTCCGAGTTGCGGGTGTCTTCGACGCGGATCAGCGCGGGGGCCGATTCGTAGGCCAGAAAGACCAGTACCAGTGTCGGCAGGATGGTCCAGATCACCTCCGCAGTCGTGCTGTGGGTGAACTTCGCGGCTACCGCGCCCTTTGACTTCCGGAACTTGACCAGCGCGTAGATCATCACCGCAAACACGACCACGCCGATGACGATGCAGACCCACAGGGCCAGCATGTGCAGATCATAGGCATCCCGGCTGGACGGTGTGACGCCGCGCGGAAGGTTGAGCTGATCCCACGCAGCGTGTGCCGGCAGCGCGGCTGTCAGCAGCAGCCCGGTGACTGCCTGGGCGGCTTTCCGGGCCAGCTTCTGGGTATTGAACGGCATGCGATTCTTCCCGTGTTCGTGCGTGCCCGATCTGCGATCGCGGGGCTTGCCGGAAAAAACCGGATTGCGCCGCGGGCAGTCAGCGAGGGTTTATGCCGACCATCGAAGGTATGCCGGCAAGTTGTTGTATCAATTCTAAATGATAGGTGAGGATTCGGCATCGCGCAATTGAGAGACATTCCGGCCAGGGGGCCGAGCCCATACTGAGCCGAAGACCATTTCCAGCGTCACCGGCAGCGCACCATTGGCATCGCGCTGCTCCTGATAGGCGGCTTCCAGCCGCGCCCAGGTCCGGCGCCCCGTGAGCCCCTGATTCCGGGCGCTATTCGGGTTGGTGGTGCCGGTGCCACGCAGGTCGTTGGTCAGCTGGCGAAGATCCGCGTAGCAGATGGTCAGGGTTTCGATATCAATCACCGGTTCGGCCAGCCCGGCCCTGAGCAGCCCGTTGCCCAGCGCGGTCATTTCCGGGAACGGCATCACGTGAGCGCCGCCATCCACGGCCTGCCAGGCCGCACGCAGTTCCCGGAATGAACCAGGCCCGAGCGTGGCGAAACTGAATACCCCCGGATAACGCAAGACCCGTCGGACCTCGGCAAACAAACTGTCCAGGGATGTGCACCAGTGAATCATGAGGCTGGAGAACACCATATCCACCGAGGCATCGGCCAGTGGCAGGCGGCTGGCATTGCCGCAGATCGCCAGCGGCGAGGCACCCTCGCGCCGGGCGGCCACTTTCAGCATATCCTCGGTCAGGTCGAGGGCAATCAGCTCCGCAGCGGGAAAGCGTGCGGCCAGCGCCGGCAGTGCCCGGCCGGTACCGGCGCCGAGGTCGAGTATCCGCTGCGGCTCGATGCGCAGCCACTTGAGCCGTTCCAGCAGCCGGTTGCGTACCTCGGTCTGCAAGAAGTCTGCACCGTCAAAGCTGGCCGCGGCGCGTGCAAAAGAGCGCTTGACCTTGCGGGGGTCGATGCCGGACGAGAGCAGGGTGACCTTGTTGTGCGGATCTGGCATGGCAGTCGTGTGCCTGGCCTCAGTTGGCACGCGCCTCCGGCCGCATACCCAGCCGGGCAAGCAGGCTCTGATCCCGGTCAGCGGCGGGATTGGGCGTGGTGAGCAGGCAATCCCCGTAGAAGATCGAGTTGGCGCCGGCAAAAAAGCACAGCGCCTGCAATTCGTCGGACATGGCCGTGCGACCCGCCGAGAGCCTGACCCGCGAGGCCGGCATCAGGATGCGGGCCACGGCGATGACGCGGACAAATGCGAGTGGATCGACGCTCTGGCCCGACTCCTGCAACTGGGTCGCGAGCGGTGTGCCCTCGACCTCCACGAGCTGATTGATGGGTACGCTGTCCGGGTGCTGTCCGAGGGTGGCCAGCGTATGCAGAAGTTCGATGCGGTCCTGCTCGCCTTCGCCGAGGCCGATGATGCCGCCGCAACAGACCTTGAGTCCGGCATCGCGCACCGTCTTCAGCGTATCGAGCCGGTCTGCATAGCTGCGCGTCGAGGTGATCTGCGGGTAATAAGCCTCGGAGGTATCGAGATTGTGGTTGTAATAATCGAGTCCGGCCTCGCGCAGGGTTTCAGCCTGCTCCGGGTTCAGCATGCCGAGCGTGGCGCAGGTTTCCATGCCGAGTTCGTGTACGCCGCGGATCATTTCCGCGATCTTGCCGATCTGGCTGGGCTTGGGGTTGCGGTAGGCAGCGCCCATGCAGAAGCGCGTGGCACCCCGTTCGCGTGCTGCCCGCGCGGTCCGGATGACTTCCTCGACCGGCGCCAGGGCTGATGCCGCGAGCCCCGTGCTGTGATGCACGCTTTGCGAGCAATAGCCGCAGTCCTCGGGACAGCCGCCGGTCTTGATGCTCATCAGCGTGCTGATCTGGACCTCGGCCGGATCGAAGTGCTGTCGATGCAGCGAGTGCGCGCGAAACAGCAGCTCATGAAAGGGCAGCGCAAACAGTTCGGCAACCTCGCTGAGGCGCCAGTCGTTACGGACGGGTGTAGGCGTTGAATCGCTCATTTCCAGTCGAAGATCCGGGTAATGCCCGCAGTCGGCCGGCTGCATGGCGTGTTAATCAGGAGGCCAGTATCTGGACTGCCTGCGGGGTCTGTCAACTTATGGGCTGGGTCAAGGTTGACGAAGTCCTGGATCTGTTCCTGCCACCGCACTGCGCCCTGTGTGGCCAGGCTATCGCCCGCCGGCCGCTGTGTGCCGGATGTCTTGCCGATCTGCCCTGGCTGAAGCGCGATTGTGTGCCCGCACTCAGCAGTTTCGATCAGGTCTGGTCGGCACTCGCTTATGAGTATCCGGTCGATCGTCTGATCGCTGAGGCAAAGTTCGGCAAGCAGCTGGCAACCGCCCGGGCGTTGGGCGAACTGCTGGCCCTGGGTATGCCGGCAGATATACGGCCTCCGGATCTGGTCGTGCCCGTGCCGCTGCACTGGCGACGTCAGGCGGAGCGCGGCTTCAACCAGGCCGAAGAGATCGCCCGCGGCCTTTGCCGACAGCTGGACTGGCGGCTGGCTGCAGGTGTCTGCCAGCGGACGCGGCCCACCCCCGCGCAATCGACGCTAGGTGCGGCTGAGCGGCGGATAAATCTGCATGGCGCCTTTGTCGCCGGCCGGCTGCGCTCGGGACTGCATATTCTGGTGGTCGACGATGTGCTGACCACGGGTGCAACCGCTGAAGCGGTCGCGAGTGCGCTGCGCCAGACCGGAGCCGCTGGTCTGCAGCTCTGCACGGTTGCCCACGCCCTCAATCAGAAACCCGAACCGGAGGCTGCAGCCAGGGCAGCCATGCTCAGACCGGCAGGCTGAAGGTGTAGTCGAGCACAAGGCCGGCAAAGATGGTCGCACCGAACAGGTTGTTGGCGCGGAAGGCGTGGATGCATGCCTCAGGATTGCGTCCGCGGATCGCCATGAGTTGTGCGATGAGCTGAACAGCCCCGGCTGCCACGCCGGCCTGATACCAGCCGCCCAACCCCGCTTCCCGACCGGTGAGCAGCAGGCCTGTTACCAGCACCACCTGCAGCAGGCCGATGATGAACACATCAGCGCTGCCGAACAGGATGGCAGTCGACTTCACGCCGATGCGCAGGTCGTCGTCGCGGTCGGCCATCGCATACATCGTGTCGTAGATCACGGCCCAGACCACCACGCTCAGCCACAACAGCCACGCCAGGCGCGGCACGGCGTCGGTTTCAGCGGCAAAGGCCATGGGGATGCCCCAGCCAAAGGCCGCACCGAGCACGAATTGCGGTGCGGCCAGCCAGCGCTTGCTGAACGGATAGAGGACGGTCAGTACGGCGGCGCCGAGCGCAAGCAGGCGCGCCAGCGGGTTCAGCAGCAGCAACAGCGCCAGCGCAAAAAGTCCCAGCGCGGCAAACAGCGCCAGTGCCTCAACCGGTGCGACCTTGCCCGCGGCGAGCGGTCGGTCGCGCGTCCGCTGTACCTTGCCGTCGATGTGCCGGTCTGCGAAGTCGTTGATCACGCAGCCGGCCGAGCGCATCACGATCACGCCAGCCACAAACACGATGAAATGGCGCGCCTGCGGGCGTCCGCTGCCCGCTATCCACAGGCCCCACAGCGTCGGCCACAGCAGCAGCCAGATGCCGATGGGCCGGTCGAGGCGCATGAGCCGCGCATACTGCCGGGCCTGCTCGAGCAGGCCCGTGCCAAACCGGATAATGCCGTGCAATGAATCAGATGCCATGTGAATTCTCCGGCCAAGTCTAGCCGAGAAATCAGACCGCGCCGTAGCGGTCGCCCGCGCCGATCCAGCGCTGGCTGAGTTCTTCCACCGCCGGTGATGCCGCTGCCAGCAGCTCGCGCGCAATCCGCTGTACCACCGGTGCGAGGTCTGCATCACGCACCAGATCAGCGACCCGCAACTGCATCAGCCCGGTCTGGCGCGTGCCCAGTACCTCGCCGGGTCCGCGCAGTTCCAGATCGCGCTGCGCCACTTCGAAGCCATCGTTGGTGCCGCGCAATACCTCAAGGCGGGCCCGGGCCATTTCAGCCAGCGGGCTTCGGTACAGCAGTACGCAGGCACTGGAGTCGCGCCCGCGGCCGACCCGGCCGCGCAGCTGGTGCAGCTGGGACAGGCCCAGACGCTCGGCGTTCTCGATGATCATCAGACTGGCAGACGGCACGTCCACGCCGACTTCAATCACGGTGGTGGCAACCAGCAGTTGCAGCTGTCCGCTCACAAAGGCTTTCATGACCCGTTCTTTCTCGGTGCTGGTCATCCTGCCGTGAATCAGCCCGATGCGGATTTCCGGCAGCGCTTCTGCCAGTGCGGCTGCAGTGGGCTCGGCAGCCTGCGAAGCGAGGTGTTCGGATTCCTCAATGAGCGGGCAGACCCAGTAGGCCTGTGCGCCGCCACGACAGGCGTCGCGTACGCGCGTGACCACTTCGGCACGCCGCCGCTCGGGCAGAGCGATGGTGGTGACGGGCTGCCGGCCAGGCGGCAGTTCACGGATCACCGAGGTGTCGAGGTCAGCGTAGAGCGTCATGGCCAGCGTGCGCGGAATCGGTGTCGCGGTCATCACCAGTTGGTGGGGCCGGACTGAACCGCTGGCGCCCTTGTCCATCAACTGCAGCCGCTGATGCACTCCAAAGCGATGCTGCTCATCGACGATCACCAGCGCCAGGCTGCGATAGCAGAGGCCCGACTGGAACAGTGCATGCGTACCGACCAGTACCTGTGCCGAACCGTCAGCCGCTGCTGCATAAGCCTGGTCGCGGGCCCGTTTGCGCAGGCTACCGGATAGCCAGACCACCGTGATGCCCAGCGGTTCAAACCAGCGCTGGAAGGTATTGCGGTGCTGTTCGGCCAGCAGTTCCGTAGGTGCCATGATGGCGACCTGATGGCCATGTGCGACGGCGGTCAGTGCAGCCGCCGCTGCGACCACCGTTTTGCCGCAGCCGACGTCGCCCTGCACCAGCCGCATCATCGGATGCGCCTGGACGAGGTCAGCATCGATATCTGCCAGGGCTGCGGTCTGGCCGTGCGTCAGGGTGAAGCCAAG
>JBIJCV010000047.1:0-8756 GCA_044344525.1 Gammaproteobacteria bacterium
CGGGCAGTCAACAACGACTTCGTGACCCGCCGCATCACGGGTAGCCTGAACCGGCGCGTCATAGGCCTGAATACAGCCATATTCAGCGATCTGCTGGCCGTGCTCGTCAATCCGCTGATTGAAATACCCCTGGCGATAAAGCAGACCGACCGCGACAAAAGGCAGACCAAGATCACTTGCAGTCTTGCAATGATCGCCGGCGAGAATTCCGAGACCACCAGAATAGATCGGAAAGCTCTCGTGATAGCCGAACTCAGCACAAAAGTAGGCAATAAGATCGTGCCGATCGAGCCCGGCTGGCTTGTAGCCGTCAACCTGCTGATCAAGGTACGAGTCATATTCGGCGATAGCGCGACGATAAGCGCCCAGGAACGTATCATTTCGTGCCGCCATCTCCAGTACCGACTGGTCGATGCAGCGCAGGAATACTTTCGGGTTCCGGCCCGTTCTCCACCACAGATTCCGGTCCAGGGAATCAAACAGCTGGCGGGTCGGCCGATGCCAGCTGAACCAGAGATTGGATGCCAGATCATTCAGACGCTGGATGCGCTCGGGCAATCGAGCCTGTACATGCAAGGGAAATTGTTGTCCGGTCATGGATCTTTCTGCTCTGCTCTGCGCGGTGGGTACAACGCCTGTCCGGCGATTATGCAGCGTCCCGCACACCAGCGGCAATTTGCGGTTCCGGCTTTGTGAACTACAGCCGAAGAACCGCAGACAAGCCGATAATCAGGTCACTTCCGGTCCGGCGACGTCCGGCTTCGCCGGCGCAGCATCCTCGTAGTAGTACATACCGATGCCCAGCGTCATCCACTCGGCAGGCGCAGAGCCTGATTCAACTTCAGTAAGGTAATCGTCTATTTCCTCGGAGAATTCACCCATTCGTATCCGGAGTTTCTGCTCCACCTCGCGCCGTCGACCGGCAGGTATGCAACGGTTCTGAACGACCCGCTGGAATCGACGCTCATCTGGCGAGATCAGCCTGGTGTTATGCGCCACAGTCATGGCTACCGGACGCAGCCCGAACAGCAGGCCTTGCAGCAATCGATCGCCTGCTTCCACGGGCACGTAATTCGGCGTCGAATGTCAGCGGCATCGGTATACCGGTTGTGCCGCAGAAACGCGGATCCGCATGCCACGCATGCAGCACTTCGGCCGGCGCGCTGTAACTGGCCGCCGATGGGAGAGTTGTCAGCAACTTTAGCGCCCTGATTCGCCGCACCTCTTTTCTGGTCAGTCCGGTCATCGCAGCAACTCTGGAGGTATTTGTCTGGCGACCACGCACACCAAACTCATCCGATGCAGCCTCCACAAACGCGGTCTTGCAGATGTCAGAGAACTCCATGTATCCAACACCAAAACGCAGCAGGGTTGCAGCAACCGGACGCATGACAGCAAGTATTGCGGCAAACAGTGGTTTCCGGCCGCTATCGGTCATCGCAGCAACGCCAGCAGTCCCTGCTCATCGAGGATCTGAATGCCTAAAGATGTGGCCCGGGCAAGTTTGGAGCCCGGGCTATCACCGCAAACGAGATAAGTCGTGCGCGATGAAACGCTACCACTAACCCTGCCGCCCAGAGCCTCGATCTTCGCTTTTGCTTCATCGCGGCTCATTTCAGCAAGTGTTCCAGTGAGCACAAAGCTCTGACCGCGTAGTGACTGCTGGCTGTACTCCGACACATGGATGTCATCCCAGACCACCCCGAGATCACGCAGCTGCGCAATAACCTGCTGATTATCCCGCTGCCTGAAAAATGCCGCAATTCCCGCTGCAATGACCGGACCGATATCAGGTACGGCCTGCAACTCATCATCATCGGCAGCAGCCAGCTTCTCCAGACTGCCGAAATGGCTTGCCAGGAGACGGCTGGTAGCATCACCGACTTCCGGAATGCCCAGTGCGTAAAGAAAACGGGCGAGCGTCGTTTTCCTGCTGCGGTTGATAGCCACAATCAGCTTGCTGGCCGAACGCTCACCCATGCGTTCCATGCCAGCAAGGTGAGTGCTGTCCAGCCGGTAGAGATCTGCAGCGGACTTGACCAGACCGCTGTTCACCAAGTGCTCGATGATCTGATCACCAAGTCCACTGATATCCATCGCTCTCCGGGACGCAAAGTGCCGTAGTGCCTGCTTTCGCTGTGCGGGACAGATTAACCCACCGCTACAGCGCACAATCACCTGACCTTCCGCCTGAATCACCTCGGAACCGCAGACGGGACAGGCAACGGGCACCGCCACTTCGCAGGTCCCAGAGGGTCTGCGCTCAACCACAACCGAAACGATTTCCGGAATGACATCACCAGCCCGGCGCACCACGACCGTATCACCGACCCGCACATCCTTGCGGTGCAGGTCAGCAAAGTTATGCAGGGTTGCATTACTGACCGTTACGCCACCAACCAGAACAGGTGTCAGACGTGCCACTGGTGTCAGTGCCCCAGTGCGTCCCACCTGGAAGTCGATAGCCTCAATGCTGCTCAACTGTTCTTCAGCCGGAAACTTGTGCGCGATTGCCCAGCGCGGTGCACGCGCCACAAATCCAAGTTTCTGCTGACCCGCGTACTCATCAACCTTGTAAACAACGCCATCAATATCAAACGGCAGTGAGTTACGGCGCATGGCCAGTGCGCGATAATATCCCAGGCAGCCATCCGCCCCGGTGACTACGGCACTTTCGGCACAAACCCGAAGCCCCCACTCGCCCAAGCTTTGCAGCGTCTCACTATGCCGGTGCGACAACTCCCCGCCGATTACGCGACCAACGCCGTAAGCAAACATCTCAAGCGGTCGCCGGGCAGCGACGTTGGGATCAAGTTGACGGAGGCTGCCTGCAGCCGCGTTGCGCGGATTGGCGAACAGCTTTTCACCTGCGCGCTGGGCCCGCCTGTTGATCGCGAGAAATCCTTCGCGTGGCATATACACCTCGCCACGAATCTCGATCTGTTCTGGCACCTTGTTGCCGTGCAGTCTCAACGGAATCGATGCGATGGTCCGGACGTTATGCGTCACATCTTCGCCAATAGCACCGTCTCCGCGTGTAGCCGCACGCACCAGCAGCCCGTGTTCGTAAACCAGACTGATGGCAACGCCATCGAGCTTCGGTTCTGCGGAATAAACCACAGAGTCGTTCACAGACCCGCCTGTCAAAATCAATTACGTCCTGATCGGTGAAGGCATTATCCAGCGACAGCATCGGCATGCCATGGACAACCTCGGCAAAACCGCCGGCCACTGCCCCACCGACACGCCGGGTTGGCGAATCAATGGCCACCAATTCCGGAAACTGACGCTCCAGCGCCACCAGTTCATGAAACAGTCGGTCGTATTCCGCATCCGGGATTACCGGTTCATCGAGTTCATAATATCGTCGGTTGTTTTCAGCCAGCACCTGACGCAGCTGATTTACCCGTTCAACATTCTCCAGCCTGGCCTTCATTGCCATGCGCTGCGGTGCCTCAACCACGCCCCTGGCGATGCTGGAACTGAATCACTTCTTCACGCAGATAACGCTCACGCTGAATGCTGAGTGTACTGCCCTGCTCATCGACCAGATCACCGCCAAGCCGCGTGGCAACCGCACGGGCTGCGCCAACCATCGCATCAAAGGCCGCGACACCATCTACAGGTCCGGGCAAGCCCATGAACAGGCTGACACCGGGGAAAAAATCGTTACGCAGCCGCGTCAAGTCAAATGAGCCCGGTTCGGTGAGACTGGCCACGCTGAATACGGGCACGACGCCGGGGTCGCCCTCAACAGCATCACCAGCATAGTGATGAAAGATGCCAAAGCGGCCATGCCGCAGTCCGCTGTCACGAAGTGCAAGCACGAGATCGTCACCTGGGAACCCGCGCTTGTCCCGACACAGGAGACGAATGGTAACGATTTTTTCCGGCAGAACCGGCGGCTGCGTGCTGCTGGTATGAGGTAGGTCTGCAGACTCCAGGCCCGGGTCTATGCGCGAAGACCGGGGCGATGGATTGCGAAGCGAGGAGTGGAATGTTTCAGCAAGCTTTGCCCTGTATCGCGTCCAGACAAATACTGCCACCAGGACCAGGCCGGCAGCCAGCAGCAGAACCCAACGGAGTTCATCCACCGCTACGCCTCAACTTGCCGCAAGCTTGACCGCTTCATCAATGTCCACCGCAACCAGACGGGAAACGCCCGGCTCATTCATTGTGACGCCAGTCAGCTGCTTGGCCATTTCCATCGTCGTTTTGTTGTGCGTAATTACAATGAACTGCACCGTCCGGGACATTTCCCTGACGATATCGCAAAAGCGATTCACGTTAGCCTCGTCCAACGGTGCATCGACCTCATCCAGCAGGCAGAAAGGTGCAGGATTGAGCTCGAAAATAGAAAAAATCAGCGCCACTGCCGTCAACGCCTTTTCACCGCCCGACAGCAGATGAATATGGCTGTTGCGCTTGCCCGGCGGTCGGGCCATGACCGTTACTCCTGCACTGAGCAAGTCGTCACCGTCCATGCTGAGATAGGCGTGGCCGCCGCCGAAAAGACGGGGAAACAGTCGTTTGAGGCCGCTGTTGATGTTGTCAAAGGTTTCCTGGAATCGCGTCCGTGTTTCGCGATCAATACGCCGTATGGCATGTTCGAGCGTTTCCAGTGCAGAGCTGAGATCGGCATGCTGCGCATCCAGATAGGTCTTGCGCTCCGACTGTTCGGAGAACTCACTGATGGCCGCCAGATTGATCGGCCCGAGACGCTCCACAGAAGTACGAACCGCCTGCAACCGCTGATCCCAATCGCCGGCATCAGCATTTTCGGGCAACTGGCCTTCCATATCAGCCATCGCTATACCGGTTGCGGAAAACCGCTCGGCCAGCGCTTCACGGCGCACTTCGAGTTCGCGAACACTGACCCGCAGCTCCTCAACGAGCTCGCGTGAGGCATCGACCTGCTTCTCCAGTTCATGCCTGCGTACTTCAGCGGTCTTGACCTCGGACTCAACGGCAGACAACTCGTCTCTTTGCCGGCTGAGCTGTTGCTGGATCTCCAGCTGATGCGCGAGATGAAGATCCAGTTCCCGCTGCGACTCTTGCAGCGGAGCCTCACTTGCACTGATGTTATCGGCCAGTATCGCAATCCGCTGATCAAGCTGCCGTTGCTGGCCAATCAGACGGTCAAGGGCTGCGATTGCCGCACCGTGCGCTGTTTTGCGACCCTCATACTCGATCCGGGTCTGCGCAACCGCTGCCCGCTGATCTTCGGCAAGCTTCCTCAAACCGTTATAGGCAAGCAGCAGATCATCCTGTTGCTGCCTGAACTCGGGCCGGCGGTCCTCAAGTGCGCCCAGCGCAAGTTCTGCAGCAACGAGTCGCTCGCGGGCCTCGTCTATAGCCATACCCACCGAAAGCAGCTCTTCCTGTACCGTGCTGCTGTCCAGATCAAGCGCCTCAAGCCTTTGCCGTGTCCGATCCAGCTCAGTATGGAGGCCGGCAACAAATGCGGTAGCCTCAAGGCTTTGCCGGTTTGCCTCAGTCAGCCGGGTCTGGGCATCCAGCCGGCACTGCTCAAGCACCTCAATTTCCTGACGCATTTCGATGCGATTGCCGGCAAGCAGTTCTGCATGTACCTGATGCTCTGCTACGGCCTCGGACAGAGCCCGGATCTCCTGCTCTCTCGCCATCATGCCAACATGACGCTGCCCGCGACTGATCCGTACCCAGTGGGCACCAAGCCAGACGCCATCGGGCGTAATGACGGACTCGCCGGACTGCAGATCCCTGCGGATCCTCAGCGCTTCATCAAGGGTATCCGCACAACGTACCGCCGAAAGCACACCATGCAAGGTGCCTGCGTTCTTTACACGGGTAGCCAATGTTCCCGGCCTGGCTTCACCATCGGCACCAGATCCAGTGGAATCCAGCAGCACCAGACTGGTATCCGGCAATCCTGCAAGGTGCCGGACCGAATCATCAACGCAGATTGCCTGGAGAAAATCTCCCAGGACTGTCTCGATCGCACGCGTCCATCGATCCTCAGCTATCAACTCCTGAACCAGTCGATGCCGGCTGGCAAGTCCTGTACTGGCAAGCCACTTCCCCAGTACTTCCTCTTCATTACCGAGGGCGGTGTTCTGAATCGCACGCAAGGTTTCCAGCCGGCCACGCCGTGATTCCAGCTCGCCACGCAGATGAAGGACATCTGCCCCCAGTTGCCTCTCTGCATCGCGCCGGGCAGCAAGTCGATGCGCCACATCTTCGAGATTACTCGTCTCTGACTCCAGACTTGCCAACGTTTCGGCCTGATTCTGCAGGAGCACCTGCAACCTGGCCTCCAGATCAACGACGGAAATGGATGATCTCTCACCTTCGACCGAGTCAAGTTGCCGCGCAAGGCGGTCGCGATGCGCGCCGATGTGCTCGAGTCGCGTGTGTTCCAGCTGCCGAAGCTGCTGCTGCTCCTTTACGTCGAGATTGAAGCTGTGCCAGCGCTGCTGCCAGTCGGTAAGCGCTTCCTCACCTGCGCGCAGGTTCTCTCCGGCCCGCTCAGCCTCAAGCCGGACCGATTCAAGCTTTGGCCCGAAATCAGCCAGCTCAAGATCAAGCGCCGCCACCAGAGCGGTATCGCGGCCGACCTCCGTATTGATGGTTGTCAGCTCGGTACGCGCACCAGCCAGTTCTGCCAGTTGCCGCTCCCGTGACTCACGGGTATGCGCAATCATCTGCTCCAGGCGGGCAATCTCGCCCTGGACCGAGTAATAGCTTGCCTGTACGGTTGTAAACCGGTCGCTGGCCTCGACATGCCGGGCCCGGGCACGCTCTATATCTGCCTCGATCTGACGCTGGCCTGCAATGGCGGCCTCAAGGGCGGTCTGCCGGGCAGAAAGGTCGGCCCGCTGCGCACCCAACCCCTGATCAAGCTCCGCAAGGCGGATCGAGAGCAATTCGGCCTCAAGCTGCCGCTCCTGCTGCTTCAGGGACTTATATCGTTCAGCTACCTGCGCCTGTCGCTGCAGGTGCTTGATCTGTTTCTCGACCTCGCTACGCAGGTCGGACAGACGGGCCAGATTTTCACGGGTATTGTGAATACGGGTTTCCGTCTCCCTCCGTCGCTCCTTGTATTTGGAGATCCCTGCCGCTTCCTCGATATAGCTGCGCATCTCCTCCGGCTTGGCATCGACGAGACGGGAAACCATTCCCTGCTCGATGATGGCGTAGCTGCGGGGCCCAAGGCCGGTTCCCATGAAAAGGCTGGTGATGTCCTTGCGCCGGCATCGCGTGTTGTTCAGAAAGTACTGCGATATGCCATCGCGACTGACCATGCGACGGATCGAGATCTCCGCATAACTCGCATACTGCCCACCGAGAGTACCGTCGGAATTATCGAAGAAAAGTTCTATGGAGGCTGATCCGACCGGCTTCCGTGAACTGGATCCGCTGAAAATGACGTCCTCCATGGAGTCGCCACGCAGGTGCCGGGCAGAGGTCTCACCCATGACCCAGCGGATCGCATCGATGACATTCGACTTGCCACAGCCGTTCGGGCCGACCACGCCGACCAGATTGCTGGGAAAATGAACCGTAGTCGGGTCCACAAAAGACTTAAAACCCGCAAGCTTGATCTTGCTGAGTCGCATAATTTCAGACGCCCAGGATGAGTAACAACACTAACGGGTGCGGTGGAGCTAGTGTAAATTAAATCCTCGACCTGCACACCCAAGCCCGGGAAATCAGCAATGTCCCTGCCGGGCAAACAACTGAGCCAGTCATTGTGAACAACAGCAACCCTGCCCAGCCCATCCTCGAAACTTTCCAGAACCCGGAATCCGCCCGGCCGTATGCCATTCGCATGCGCCTTCCGGAGTTCACCTGCCTCTGTCCGCGGACGGGCCAGCCTGACTTCGCCGTCCTCCATTTAGAGTACATTCCCGATAAGCTGTGTATCGAACTGAAGTCGCTGAAAAACTATATCTGGTCGTTCCGCAACCAGGGCGTTTTTCACGAGGCGGTAACCAACCAGATCCTGAATGACCTGGTCGGCGCAGTGGCGCCTCATTTCATGCGCCTGACGGCGGACTTCAATGTCCGGGGCGGGGTGTATACGTCAATCGTCGCAGAACACCGACGGGAGGGGTGGCAACAAGAGTCGCCGGTCCGCTTGGCAGCGCGCGAATCCGACTGAGGCAAGGCTAAACGCAGCCCCGACACACTGACGGGCCTTTGCCTGCAGCCCGTGCTATGTATAATCCGGCGGTTTACCAAGCTCTCGGGATTCATTACATGCCTGCAGCAAAGCGACCGGCCAAAAAGGCCAAGCCTCCCGCAAAAACCAAGTCGGCGTCGTCCCCGGCCAAAGCTCGTGGCACTGCCCGCAAGACAGCCGTCAAGGCCATTTCTGCGACGCGTGCACCGGCCAAGGCCAAGGCGAAATCTGCTGGAAAATCGGTTGCGAAACCCGCGAAAAAGAAAGCGGCAGTCAAGCCGGCCAAGGCCACTGCGGCCGCCCCGACTGGGGTAAAGAAGGCTCCAGGAACCACAGCGCGAAAAGCAGCACCGCCAAGCACAAGCAAGCTGGCCAATCGCCCGCCCGCCAGGCCAACGCGCCAGAGGACGGAGCACTATGAATATGATCCGAATGCCTTGATTCACGGTATCCGGCCTTACAAGCCCAAGGCCGGCGAGAGCTATATGAACCCGGCCCAGCTCGAGCACTTCCGACAGGTTCTTTTGGCCTGGAAGCGGGAACTGATGGAAGAGGTCGATCGTACCGTTCACCACATGCAGGATGAGGCCAG
>JBIJCV010000048.1:0-8720 GCA_044344525.1 Gammaproteobacteria bacterium
GGTTCGGTGATCGCTTGGGATACCCTGTGGAACCTGAGCCATGCCACACAGCCCGCGCCCCTGAATGGCGGCGTTGATCTGTTCCTGACACTCGGCAGTCCGCTCGGCACCCGCTTCGTACGCCGCCGACTGTCAGGTGCGCAGGCCAGCGGCGCCGGGCGTTATCCGCGCGGTATCCGTCGCTGGCGCAACCTGGCCGCGCTGGGTGACCTGACCGCACTTGGCCATCGTTTTGCCGACGACTACGCCGAGATGTCCAGGCTTGGTCTCGTCGGGGAAATCTCCGATCAGATTGATCTGGTGAATCCATTCCGTGGCCAGGAAGGCCTCAATGCGCACAAGTGCTACGGCTATTTCGTCAATGCAGGTACCGGGGCCACAATCGCTGACTGGTGGCGCGCACCCGGCCCTGCCTCCCCACAGGAAGGCGCTCCTGCGGGACACGGAATACAGGCGGCTAGAGCGATGCGCCGTCATTCCCGGTCTGAATGACGATATCGATACGGCGATTCTGCTTGCGGCCTGCGTCGGTGTCGTTGCTGACGATCGGGCGGGCCTCGCCATAGCCCAGCGCATGCAGACGCCCGGCAGGCAATGCCAGTTCGGTCATCAGCCGGGCCTGTACGGCCTGGGCGCGCGCTTCCGACAGACGCTGATTGGATTCGGCGTCGCCGGCCGAGTCGGTATGTCCCTCGACGATGATGCCCGCGCGCGGGAAGAGCGCAATCGCCTGCCCGGCTTTCTGTAGCAGCGGGCCGGCGCTGCGGTCGAGCTGTGCCGAGCCGGCCGGGAAAGACAGACCGGTGAGCCGCAGGATCAGTTTTTCCGGCGTCTGAAGGATGCGCGCCTCGTGCGGAGGGAGTTGCTGCTCGAGCGTGCTGATCTGTTCGCGCATGCGCTGTTCCGCTGCCTGCCTCATGAGCAGACTGTCACGTTCCGTGGTTGCACCGCTGAGGCGCGTATCCATTTCCCGGAGTTCGTCTTCCAGCCCCCTGAGTCGGCTGTCCCTTGCGCCGAGTTCCTCCTCGGCGTTCTCGGCCCGTGCCCGCAGGGTCTGCATGCCCGCAACCAGCGACTCGGTTGCCTGCTCATTGCCGGCGATGCTCACCGCTGGCAACCCGGCCGCTTCGGCCATGCGCTGGACACTTTGTTCGATGGACAGCAGCAGTTCTTCCATGCTCTGTTCGTCCTTGTCCACCCGACGTACGGCGCTGGCGATGTGCAACACATGTGCGGCTGCAAGCCGCGCGGCCTCGATCTCCGCTGCAGCCAGCTCGGGCTGCATACGGTTTGTGGCCAGCGCCGCCTCGGCCTTGCTCAGGCTGGCGTTGGCGGCTGCCAGGGTCTGCGGGGCATACCGGGCAGCCTTGACGCGCTCGGCCTCCAGGAGCAGGGCGCGGGTTGGGGAGAGATAACGGCTGCGCAGCGCCTGCAACTGCGCTTCGCGATAACTGCCGGCAGCGACAATCCCCAGCTCATCGGCGCCTTTCCGGTCACCGCTTTCCAGGCGCCTGGTTGCGGCGCTGAAGTCACGCTCGGCTTTCAGCCAGCGTTCCGGGACCAGACGCGCAGCCTCCGCACTGCGCGCCGCTTCGCGTTCGGCTGTCGCCCCGGCAAAAGCATCCTGCGCCAGCTGGGTAACCGCGCTCGCCGCATCATCGACTTCGGCCTGCGCGCTGCTGGCCATTACCGCAGCTGCCATCAAGAGGCTCAGACTGCACAGCATCCGCATCGAACAACTCCCCGGACCAAGCGGGATATTCTGCAAGAAAACCGCGCATCTCGCGGCTATAATCCGCGCCCTCATGATTACCTTCAGAAACCTTGCCCTGCGGCGTGGCGAGCATTTGCTGCTGTCCGGTATCGACCTTTCCCTGCATGCCGGCTGTCGCGTCGGCGTGATTGGACGCAATGGTTGCGGCAAGACCAGCCTGTTTGCGGCCATTCAGGGTGATCTCGAAGCCGATCAGGGTGACATCGAGATCTCGGGCCGGATCCGTATCGCCAGCGTGGCGCAGGAAACACCCTCGTTACCGGATCCGGCCATCGATTTCGTGATCTCCGGCGATAGCGCGGTGTGGGCTGCCATCTGTGCTGAATCGGCAGCGATGGCGGCCGAGGATTACGAAGCCGTGGCGCTGGCGCATCAGCGGCTGGAAGAGGTGCATGGCTACGATGCGGCCGCACGCGCCGGGCGGCTTCTGCATGGTCTGGGCTTTCCTGCGGCTACACACCTGCAGCCGGTCGCGGAGTTTTCCGGCGGCTGGCGGGTGCGACTGAACGTGGCCCGGGCGCTGATGACGCCTTCCGATCTGCTGCTGCTCGACGAGCCCACCAACCATCTGGATCTGGATGCCGTGCTGTGGCTGGAGCAGTGGCTGCTCAAATACCCCGGCACACTGCTGATGATTTCCCACGACCGTGAATTTCTCGATGGTGTCAGCACGCACACCCTGCACCTGCATGAGCAGCGCGCCAAGCTCTATACGGGTGACTACACCGCATTCGAGCGGCAGCGTGCCGAGCATCTGCGGCTGCAGCAGATCGCCTTTGAGAAAGAGCAGGCTGAACGCGAGCACCTGAAGAAATTCATTGACCGCTTCAAGGCCAAGGCCAGCAAGGCAAAGCAGGCGCAGTCGCGGATGAAACGCCTGGCGAAACTCAGCGGTACCGAGGCAGTGCGCGCCGAACGCGCACTGTGGATCAACTTCGAGGTGCCCGCGAAGCTGCCGTTCTCGCTGGTCCGGCTGGATCATGTTGAAGCCGGATACCGGGCGTCTGCCATCAACGATGCTGAAGATCATCTGCCCGGCGAGGCCTCGTCCGCAGCGGGCAACGTGACGATCCTGAACGATGTCTGTTTTGGTCTCGAAGCCGGCGACCGTGTGGCGCTGCTTGGACCCAACGGCGCCGGTAAATCAACTCTGGTAAAGACCCTGGTCGGCGAACTGCCACCGCTGGGCGGCGAGCGCCGCGTGCACAGCGACCTGCGCATCGGTTATTTCGCGCAGCATACGGTGGAGAGCCTGCGCGAGGGCGCTACGCCGATGGATCATCTGCGCGACATTGCACCGGAGGCCACGACGCAGGAAATGCGCAGCTTTCTCGGCAAGTGGTACTTTCCGGCCGAGCGCGCCTTCCAGTCGGTGGACGTGATGTCCGGCGGCGAGCGGGCCCGCCTGGCGCTGGCGCTGATCGCCTGGCGCAAGCCGAATGTGTTGCTGCTCGACGAACCCACCAACCATCTGGATCTGGACATGCGCGAAGCGCTGGCCGAAGCGCTGGCCGATTTCGACGGTGCAATCGTCATGGTGTCCCACGACCGGCATCTGATCGGCCTGGTGTGCGATACCTTCTGGCGTGTGGCCGATCACCGGCTCGAACCCTTCGCCGGTGATCTCGATGGCTACGCGGCATGGCTGCGCACGCGCTCAAACAAGGCAGAGAAAGAGGCCGAGCCGGAAAAGACCAGCCCGCCGCCGAAAGCCACACCGCAAGCAAAGACCGATCCGAAGCGGAGTCGCCACCTCAAGGATATCGAGAAACTCGAACAGCGCATTGCGGTGCTGGGTAGCGATCTCGCGCAACTCGAAACCAACCTGCAGGATCCGACGCTCTATGCTGGTAACGCTGCCGAGTTTGCCCGCCTGACTGCCCGGCACAGCGAGGTCGGTGCACAGCATGCAGCGCTCGAAGCGCAATGGCTGGAGGCCTACGCCCGGCTCGAAGCCGGCTGATCAGCGCCTGACGCTCTATCCCCCGGGCTTGGCGGAACACGCGCTGCCACCGGTCTGACCCTCCCCGATCGTCCTTCCGATTCTGTGGCGCCGTTCACAGAACGCCGGAGCGGCTTTGCCTACTGTTCAGGCCATGCGCGCGAAGTACTACACACGGTTCTTGCTGCGCTCCGCCGAGCCGGGGTTCGCTGACGAATATAGCGGTGTTGTCGAGCTGAGCCATGCCGTAAACCAGGTGCTGGAGCCTCGTGAGATCGAGGCGGTGCTTGCCGAGAATTTTCACCGCGACCAGCAGGAAGTAGAGCTGCTCAACTGGTCCCGAATTCACTGAGTCAGCCCGGCTGCGAGTGCCGGATTGACCAACCCCTTCCCCCTAACTTCGCCCGGCCTTGTGCCGGGCATTTTTTTGGCTGGCATTCGCGCAGATTGTCGGGTCGTCCGGGTCAACTGTCCCGGCTACAATGCCCGGCATGAGCAGCTTCAAGGGTATCCCGATCGAAACCGGTACCAAATACCGGACGCCTGAGGGCGTGGTCGCGGTCCGCAATGGCATCAAGCGCGGCACGGGCGGTGCTGAGCCGGTTCAGCTGCGCAAGCCCGACTGGTTGCGGGTGCGGCTGCCAGCCGGTGGCCGCCATGTCGAGGTCCAGCGCACCGTGCGCGAGCATCGCCTCGCCACGGTCTGCGAAGAATCAATGTGCCCGAACATCGGTGAGTGTTGGGGTAACGGTACGGCCACCATCATGCTGATGGGCGGAATCTGTACGCGCGCCTGCCGTTTTTGCGCTGTGGACACCGGCAATCCGCATGGTCGCCTGGATGCCGACGAACCCGCCAATGCCGCCCGCTCGGTAGCGCTGATGGGGCTCAGGTACGTCGTATTGACCTCCGTAGACCGCGACGATCTGCCCGACGGCGGCGCCGCTCACTACGCAGACTGTATCCGTGCCATCAGGGCGCACAACCCGGCCACGGCTGTAGAGGCGCTGACCCCGGATTTTGCTGGCCAGAAGTCCGCCGTCGCCACGGTCGTCGGTGCCGGCCTGGAGGTTTTTGCCCACAACCTGGAAACCGTGCGGCGACTGACACCCACAGTGCGTGACGCGCGCGCCGGCTACGACCAGTCGCTGGCGGTGCTTGCCCATGCGCGCGATGTCAGCGCCAGCTTGCCGGGCCGGATACTCATCAAGAGCAGTCTGATGCTGGGGCTGGGTGAAACGCAGGAGGAGGTGGCGCAGGCCATGGACGATCTGCGTGCCAGCGGTGTCAACCTGCTGACGCTGGGCCAGTATCTGCGCCCGACGGTCAACCATCTGCCGGTGATCCGCTTTGTGCATCCCGACGAATTCTCGGCATACCGGCAACTGGGACTGCAGAAAGGTTTTGTGGAAGTGGTATCCGGGCCGCTGGTGCGCTCGAGTTACCGGGCCGAGCGTGCGCTCGAAGGCAATAATGTCGGCCTGCCGGTCGGCTGAAGAAGGTAGCGGACGATGGGCGCTTTTCTGCTTGAGTACGGCTTGTTTCTGGCCAAGGCGATCACGATGGTCGCGGCAATCGGCGCGGTTGCAATGCTGGTCTTCGGACTGTCCAGGCGCAGCCATGCAGCCGCAGGGCTTGAAGTCGAGAAGCTCAACGACAGGTATCGCGAGCGGTCGCGGAAACTCCGCGCGGCGCTGCTGCCCAAGGCCGCATTGAGCAAGGCGATCAAACTCGAGAAGCAGCACGACAAGGAAGCGGCTGCTGCCGCTGCCAAGACGGACGAAGCAGAGGCCCGCCGGCGGGTGTTTGTGCTGGACTTCAAGGGCGACATCCGCGCGACCGGCGTAACAGCACTGCGTGAGGAAATCAGCGCGATACTGGCTGTCGCGCGCGGCAAGGACGAGGTGGTGTTGCGCATCGAGAACTTTGGCGGTGCTGTGCACGAGCACGGCCTCGCGGCCTCGCAGCTCAAGCGCTTGCGCGACCGGGAAATTCCGCTGACCGCCATCGTCGACAAGGGCGCGGCCAGCGGCGGTTATCTGATGGCCTGCATCGCCAACCAGATCATCGCCGCGCCATTTGCCGTGATCGGCTCCATCGGTGTGATCGCGCAGATTCCGAACTTTCACCGCCTGCTGGATGCGCGTGGTGTGGACTTTGAGCAGGTAACCGCCGGGCGCTACAAGCGCACGGTCACCATGTTCGGCCGCAATACCGACGAGGATCGTGCCAAGCTGCGCGAAGAGCTGGAGGACGTGCACGCCCTGTTCAAGAATGTGGTGACGAGCCACCGTCCGGCACTGGATATCGAAGCGGTCGCTACCGGCGAGCACTGGTATGGAACGCAGGCCAAGGAACTCGGGCTGGTCGATGCGCTCGAAACCAGCGATGACTACCTGATCCGGGCGATGGAATCGGCTGACCTGTTTCACGTCAGTTTCCATGCCAAACCAACCCTGCAACAGCGGGTGCTGTCGGCCATGCGTGCGACTGTCGATGAGGCCGCACTCTGGCTGTCGCAGCGCAACCAGGAAGGCCGGTTCCACTGAAGGGAGTGAAACCATGCAGAATGTGTTTGACATGCTTTTGCGCAGTTGCGCTGCCGGCGTCGCAGTCGTTCTGGCTATCGTGCTGGCGGGCTGTGCGCTGCCCCTGGTCAGCGAGTCGGAACTCGAAACCGAGTCCGACCAGCAGTTCAACAAGATGCGTGCCGAACTGGTCGTGTCGAACGATGCGCAGGCGCGTGCCTACATCAACTGCATTTCCACCGCGATCCTCAAGGAGCTGGAACGGCCTTACTCGGACAAGGAGTGGGATGTCGAGGTATTCGAATCGGAAGACATCAATGCCTTTGCCATGCCGGGCGGGCACATCGGCGTGTATACCGGGATACTGAAAGTGGCCGAAAACCGGGATCAGCTGGCGACCGTGATCGGCCACGAGGTCGCGCACGTGACCCGGCAGCATGCGCTGACCCGCGTGAACCGCGAGATGACCACGCAGGCCGGGGTGATCGCGGGCTCGGCGGTGCTGGGCGGTGGCCAGGCGACCGGGCAACTGCTGTCCATGGGTGCCCAGCTCGGCCTGAGCCTGCCCTATGGCCGCGCGCAGGAGAGCGATGCCGATGTCATCGGCCTGAAGTACATGGCAGCTGCCGGCTTCAACCCGCAGCAAAGCATCCAGCTGTGGAAGAACATGGCGAAGAAGTCGAAGCTTGGTCCGGCGCCGTTTCTCTCGACCCATCCTTCGGGCGATACACGTATCCAGGAGCTCATCGAGCAGCTGCCCTCGGCCCTCAAGCTCTACAACGAGGCGCAGGCCGCCGGCAAGAAACCGGTATGTCAGCAGTGAAAGTGTTTTTGTTCCGGATACTTCTGGCCGGTCTGCTGGTCAGCGCCAGTGGCTGCGCGCTGTTCGAGACGCCGGAGTGGGCCCGCAAAAAGCCTGCGCCGGTGGTGCTGCCTGCGGAGCAGCCAGCGATTGTCAGCAGTCGCTTTGAGCTGACCGAGGGCAGTGATGTCGTCGGTGAACTGCAGGTGATCGTGGCGCGCCATGAAGACACCTTCGTGGACATCGCCCGCGCCTACGATCTGGGCTATGACGAGATCGAGGCCGCCAACCCCGGCGTCGATGCCTGGCTGCCAGGCGCCGGTACCCGCATCGTGCTGCCCACGTGGTTTGTATTGCCTGATGCGCCTCGCGAAGGCATCGTGCTCAATGTCGGCACGAAGCGGCTGTTCTATTTCCCCAAAGCCGTCGCGGGCAAACCGCGCGTGGTCATCACCCATCCGGTGGGCATCGGTCGGGAAGGCTGGCAGACACCGATCGGCACCACGCGGGTGGTAGCAAAGAACAAGGATCCGGTCTGGACGGTACCGCCCTCGATTCGCCGCGAACATGCTGCGGCGGGTGATCCACTGCCGGCCACGGTGGGGCCGGGACCGGATAATCCGCTCGGTGCCTATGCGCTGCGGCTCGGTTTCCCCGGCTATCTGATTCATGGCACCAACAAGCCGGACGGGATCGGCATGCGCGTCAGTCACGGCTGTGTGCAGCTGTTTCCCGAAGACATAGAGTCGCTGTTTGCCGAGGTTGCAGTGGGCACTCCGGTGCGCATCATCAATGAGCCGCAACTGCTCGGCTGGCGCGGCGATAATCTCTACCTTGAAGTCCATCCGGCACTCGAGGATGACCAGCGCGATCTGCGCAGGCGCCTGGATGCCCGGATCAGCAAGGAACTCAAGCGCGCGGCACAGCATGGAAGTACTCGGGGCGTACAGCTTGATCCGGTGCTGTTCGCCGACACCGTGCGCGCGGCGCGCGGCTTTCCGGTGCCGCTGCTGCAGCCGGCTGCCGATGCGCAGACGCTCATCAACAAGGCGCGGCTGGTGGTGAATGTCGCCACTCCGCCGGCTGAAGAAGCCGGCGTGCCAGCGCCGGTCAAGCAGACACCGGATCGCCATGCTGCCGATCAGTGATGGCAGCAAGGGTCATGGGCCGGCGATGGCCACACTGACCTTCATGACCCTGTGCGGCGGATGTTTTCTGCTGCAGTTGTATCTGGGTGGCGGCCAACCGGTGGCGCCGGTCAATCTCGGCTTCATTCCGGGGCTGCTGTTTGGCGGGGCGTCGTTGCCCGAGAACGTGCCGGTCATTCCGCCGCCGGCGACGATGATCAGCTACATGTTCCTGCATGGCGGATGGATGCATCTGCTCGGCAACCTGCTCTATATGTGGGTATTCGGCCCGAAGCTGGAACGCACGCTGGGATCCGGACGCTTCACCGTACTGGTCATCATCAGTGCGGTGGCAGCAGCACTGGCACAGGCATGGACCGATCCTTCGTCAGCGGTGCCGATGATCGGCGCCAGCGGCGGCGTCTCCGGCATCCTCGGTGCCTATCTGATGCTTCATCCGCGCACCGAGATCAGCCTGATTGTGCCGGTGGTGATCGTCATGCGCGTCGTTTATCTGCCGGCCTGGGTAGTGCTGGCCGCATGGTTT
>JBIJCV010000049.1:0-8679 GCA_044344525.1 Gammaproteobacteria bacterium
CGGCGCCGCTGGCCTGCGCACCTGACAGTCGGCGGCGTACGAAGCGGGTGCCGAGCGGACTGCCGAGTGTCAGGAACAGATCAACGCCGCCATTCAGGGGCGCGGGCTGTGTGGCATGGCTCAGGTCCCACAGGGTATCCCAGGCGATCACCGAACCCAGACTGTGGGCCATGAGCAGCACCCGGTCACCGGCAGCCCAGGCACTTTGCAGTTCGGCAACCAGCAAGGCGCGGATCCGGTCTGCAATACCATCGCGGTTCGCGAAGTAGCGCAGCGAATCATCAATGTTGATGCGCGTATCAACATCCGCAAGCCAGTCGATGAGCAAGGGCGCGCGGTCACCCAGACGATGCAGAAGGTATGCAAGGCGCCGTTTGGAGCCGAAGATTTCGCCAATCGTCGTGCGCGCCGGTGCAGGATCCGCCAGCAAACTGTCGATACCCGCTGCGTCCAGGCTCAGGTTACGGTATTCGGAATAGAAGAGGTGTCCCCAGGGAACGAGGCGCAGGCAGTCGGGCAATCCGGCCATCACCCCGGCCGTCACCGGATCAGCCCGCCGTATGCCCTCGAGCACACACTTGCGCAGCACCCCGAGATGCAGATCCGGTTCGGGTTTGGCGCGGATACCGGGAACGTAAAGGATGCGCCGGCCAGGATTGCTCATCGCCGGATCAGCAAGAGACACCCGTACGGGCCAGCGGCAGTCGCCTCAGGCGCTGGCGCGGGATCCGGAAGCCCGAAAACGCCCGGTCTGGATATGGGAAGAGCTGTCATCACGCACGACGATCCGGTTACGGCCCTCTTCCTTGGCCTGATACAGCGCTTCATCAGCGAGCTGTATGGCCCCGGCGAGGCTGCGCGCCGTACCGGGATTGACGACCGCAACACCGATGCTGACGGTAAGCCACGGGCTGGTCGGTGATTCTGCATGCGGGATCCTGAGCTCTTCTACTGTATGACGCAGATGTTCAGACAATTCACGCCCGTGGTCATGCACCGGGCCATAGAGCACGACTGCAAATTCCTCACCACCGTAACGGGCAGCAAAATCCAGCGGACGTTGTGCGCAGCTCGAGATCACATCAGCGACTCGCACCAGGGCATCGTCACCGGCCTGGTGACCGTAGCAGTCGTTGTAAGCCTTGAAATGATCGATATCAACCATCATCAGTGTCAACTGACTCTGGTCGCGCCGCGACTGGCGCCACAGCCTTTCAACATTGTGGTCAAAGCGGCGCCGGTTATAGAGCCGCGTCAGACCATCACGTTCTGCCAGTTCATTCAGCAGTCGTGACTCATGAAATGCCTGACGTACCGCTGATTCAAGCTGGTAGCAGCAATATCCGCCGATGATGTTGACGGTCAGCAGGCCAACACCGGAAAAATACACTTCGTTGAGCGGAAAATCCCATGACAGCAATCCCCACATGTAACTGCAGGACAAGGCCACCGCGGTCACCGCTGCATACCTGAACTGCAGGGCAAGCACCACCCAGACCATGAAGACCCAGGCGACCGTGGCAGCGAAGTGGTATGCCGCCCCGCTCAGGCTGCCACGCAGGGACAGGGAAACGCAGATCAGTCCGAGCAGAAACATGGTCAGTGCAAGCAGTGCCTGCGAGCGGCGATACGAGCCCTCCCTGTAGGTCTGCAGCAGGGTCGCCATCAGCACTGGCAGCGTAATTCCGAGCATATAAGCGGCTGTCGGCCAGGACAGCGTGGCTTTCACCACACCGATGATCAGGGAGATCAGGATCAGTCCTGCCGAGGCGAGCAGGATCTGGCGAACCTTCGGATAATTGCGCTCGGCATAGACCTGCCGGAACTCGCGCTCCAGGAGATCGCTGAAACGCAGGCGCGCGCTACCCTGCTGCTGCTTGGTCACCATCGAGTTCAGGTGGTGATGTAGATCTGGACTCACGCGCAGTAATACCCGAATCCGGTCGGATTGACCGGGGTGACATTACGCGCCGGATCCGCCAATCGCTGCGTTATGCATCACAGTTGGGTGCGGTGCGGCTTGCTCCGCTGCCAGCAGCGCCAGCTTCAGCGGCTGCCCCCAGCGGTAGCCGCCCGCGTCACCGTCCGCGCGCACGACACGATGGCAGGGCACGAGTACGGCAAGGTGATTTGCTGCCACCGCCCCGGCGACAGCCCGCGCGGCACCCGGTGCACCGAGCTGTCTCGCAAGCTCGCCATAGGCAATACGGGTACCGGCAGGAATACCGAGAAGTGCCTCCCATACCTGCAACTGGAAGGGCGTACCGCGCAGCTGCAGCCGACTGGTGGCCGCCCCCGTCCCGGTCAGCAAGGGCCCCAGCTGCAGATCGGGTTTTGCCACACGCCGGAGACGGGTTCCCGGCCACAGGGATTGCAGACGTTGCAGGGCCGGTTGCTCATCTTTCGCGACGAACTCCAGAAAGCACACTGCCCCGGCAGCACTGGCCACCAGACAGTTGCCGAATGGTGTCGCAACCCGCGCAACAAGCAGTTCTGCTGCAGACGGCCTGACACCGGCAACAACCGGTTCAAGCATGACCTCAGGGTGCTGAACTGATGCACGGCGCCCCGGGGGAGCCGTCACCGTGGCGCAAATATTCACAGCGATTCTCGAACCTGGCTTAGCATAGCTGCTACGCATCGATTCATCCGGCATGGCGCTCTCCGATGACCCGCAATCTCAAGGCTCAGACCGGTGACTACAGCACATTGTTCGCGCGCCTCGGCAACATCGGCGGCGGCGCTGCAGTCCTGCTGACCGGCTGGCTGGCTTTTTCCCAGTCTGTCTCTGCACCTTCGGCGCCTGCCAACAACTGTAACGGCTATCTGCGCGGCCGGATCTTCGGCGCACTGGCCATGGAACTCGACTGGTCCGGCAACAAGCTGAGCTGTGCGGGCATGAGCCGCCCGGACGGCAAAGGCATACGGTTGCATCTTGCCTGGGATCAGGGCAACGACGAGCGCCTGGTGTTGCTGGTGGGGATCGAAGGGGACGCCACACCGGTCGAAGGCCTCGAGAAACCGGCCAACGTCACTTTCATCGATGAACGGAGCGGGAAGTTCTACAGTTCCGGCGGCACCGGACGTTGCTGGACGGACATCACCCGGCTGGCATCCCTGCCCGCACGCGATGGGAGCCGCCAACTCAAGGGCCGACTGTACTGCACGGGTGCGCTGCCATCTCTCAACGACCACTCATCGTTGACACTGGGCGACCTGGACTATTACGGCCAGTTTGCTTTCGATGACAACTGACCGGTCTGCACGCTGGCGGTACGCTGCGACTGTCTTGCTGACGCTGTCCGTCATCGGTACCCCGTTGATGGCCGCCGAGCCCGCCAACCTGCTGGCAAATTTTCCGCGCGGCCAACTGGTGCTTGAAACACGTGGTCCACGCTGCCTGCTGATCGAGATTTATATCGCCGCAACGGCTGGTCAGCGTGCCCAGGGGCTGATGTTCATCGAGTCCATGCCTGAGTTCGAGGGCATGTACTTCGGGTATACGGAACCGGTGGGCATCGCCATGTGGATGAAGAACACCCCGCTGGCACTGGATATGCTTTTTATCCGTCAGAACCTGACCATCGCCAGTATCGCGAGCAACACTGTACCGATGTCCACAGAGCGGATTGAATCGCAGGAAGCCGTGATCGGGGTGCTCGAGCTGAATGCCGGCTTTGCCCGGCGATGGGGAGCAGACGCCGGTACCCGCGTGCACCTGGTGTTGTCTCCCTGACGCCTCACTCAGTCTTTGTGGCAGCGCGGCAAGTCACTTCCCAGCGCTGCTGGTAGCCACGCGGATTGTCTTCCAGATAATCGAAAGCCCTGCGTTTCGCCACATCAAAACCCTCCGGACAAAGGCCGCGCTGAGCCAGCCAGGTACCGAGCCAGCGCATCCGCGCCGCGTCTGCGACCGGATCATCCGCCGGATACTCGGCAGGAAACATGAGGTCGAAGTAACTGACTCCGGGGCGGTCCCGTGGCGTCGTCAACTGACTGTAGCGGTGCCGGTCAAAGTCGGCACTCTTCTCTATCCCCGCACAGGCCGCCAGCAGCAGTGATGCAGCCAGCGTAAAAACAAGCCCGAAACGCAGCAAGAGAGCGAACGAACCAACAATCGGGGACATCGGGTACTCCATTATTGACGATAAGCCGGAATCTCAAGATGCATAACACGCCCAGACAAAAATGCCGACACTCCCGGACAGTGGAAACTACGTAGGGCTTGCAGGCAAAAAAAATCCATTCCAGCAGATGCGACGGTCCAGCATGCAGACCGGTGTGCAATCGGCAGAAATATCGGGTAGATTTGCCGCTCGGATCAGAGGGGGCTTTCTGGTCCGGATGGAGCCGGTTCTGTAACCGTACATTGAGAGTCGGTACGGGATAGACAGATAAAACCGGTGTAAAACACTGCACAGACATCCTGATGCGGACGCATGGACAGCACCTTCAACAAAGGCCGTAGCGCAGGCCGGACAGCGATACTCGTTGGCATCGTGGCATTCCACGTGATGCTGATCGTGGCTATTAATACGAGTCTGTCCACGGTGATCCTCGATCGCCTGCCGCCACTCATCAAGGCCGAGATCATCGAAGAGATCGTCAAGGACGAGGAGCCACCTCCGCCCCCGCCGACTATCGAGACGCCACCGCCTTATGTGCCGCCTCCCGATATCGTCATCGATCTGCCAACCTCGACCAAGGGGCCCACAACAGCGCTCGTCGCAACCGACAAGCCGCGCCCGGTTGCACCGCCGCCCTCTGCAGTGGTCAAGAAGGCGCCGGAGATCGACCCCAAGTTCAAGCGTCGTTTTCAGCCGGATTACCCGCCGACATCCAGGCGGCTCGGAGAAGAAGGTTCCGTCACGCTGCAGGTGCTGGTTGACACCGAGGGCAAGGTCACTGACGGCAAGGTTCAGACAAGCAGCGGGTTTCCGCGGCTCGACGAAGCGGCGCTCAAGCATGCGCTGCGTGCCTGGCGGTTTACGCCCGGCACAGAAGACGGTAAGCCGGTTTCGGCCTGGCACTTGGTCAAGGTGACTTTCAAAATCGAAGGCTGATTTTTTTTCAAGTTCGGATAGTCTGGAGTGGACGCTGCAGCTTTGGCGTCCGATTTGGACACAAACAGGTAAACACAAGGTAGGCGAGCTATGGCAGGCGAAAACATTCAGCTGGCACAGAACACGGCAGGCGATGCGGGCATTCCGCCGGCAGATCCGGCCGCGCTTGACGCGATGCCGGGCGATACGGGTACGGCAGATCTGGCACCGGCAACCGATGATCTGTTGCTTGATACAGCACCTGATGCAGGCGCTGCACCAGCCGATGCGATGCCCGCCAACGAAGCCGAAAACCCCTACGGCCTGGCCGCTCTCTGGGGGCAGGGTGACTTCATCGCACGGGGCACTCTCATCATCCTGGTGGGCATGTCGCTTTATTCCTGGTTCCTGATTCTCACCAAGCTCTGGGATCAGGGGCGGATGCTGCGTCAGGCCAGACAGGCAAGCCGTGATTTCTGGACCGGTGCATCGCTGACTGAAGGCCTGCAGAAGCTGACCGGCAGCGACAATCCTTACCGTACACTGGTGGAGAGCGGCATCAACGCAAGCTCGCACCACGAAGGCAAGCTCACCGACAAGGTACCGCTCACCGAATGGGTCAGTGGCAATCTGCAGCGCAATGTCGATCGCATGAACAACGAACTGCAGGGCGGCCTGTCCTTCCTCGCGTCGGTAGGCTCAACGGCACCGTTCGTCGGTCTGTTCGGTACGGTGTGGGGCATCTATCACGCACTGATCGCAATCGGCGTCGCTGGCCAGGCCAGCATCGACAAGGTTGCCGGTCCGGTCGGCGAGGCGCTGATCATGACCGCCATCGGTCTGGCAGTCGCAGTTCCGGCGGTGCTTGGCTACAACCTCCTGTTGCGGCGGAACAAGGCCATCCTTGACCAGTTCCGTTACTTCACCAACGATCTGTATGCGACTCTCGTGAGCGCCAAGCAGAAATAGGCGCGGATCCGGACTGATACAGGGGCAGAGGGAGAGCACGCGCATGGGAATGAATGTCCAGTCCGGTGATGGTGACGACCATCCGGTGATGTCAGCCATCAACACCACGCCGCTGGTCGACGTGATGTTGGTGCTGCTCATCATCTTCCTGATCACCGTACCGGTCATCACCAAGACCGTGAACCTGAGTCTCCCCAAGGCGACCAATATCGCCACGCAGACCAAACCGGAAAACATCACGGTTGCCATCGACCGTCAGGGCAACATCTACTGGAAAGAGGCGCGCGTGGCCGATAATCAGGTGCTGGCCGACCTGATTCGCGGCGCAGCCACCACGGTTCCGCAACCCGAAGTGCACGTGCGCGGCGACCGCGCCGGACGCTATGAGCATGTCGGTCGCGTCATCCTGGCGCTGCAGAAAGGTGGCATCCAGAAAATCGGCTTTATCTCGGAGCCGGATCGCGGCTCCGCACGCAACTGATCGCCACAACGGGATCAGCAGAGGTCATCTTCCATGGGCATGTCGGTAGGCACGGGCGGCGAGAACGACCCGATGATCGAGATGAACACCACGCCGTTGATCGACGTGATGCTCGTGCTGCTCATCATGATCATCGTCACGCTGCCGATCATGACGCATGCAGTGAAGCTCGATATGCCGCGCCCGGACAATTCCGTGCCGGACGTACAACCGGAGTTGATCGAAATAGTGATCGACTATGACGGCACAATCCTCTGGAATGGCACACAGGTGCCCAACCTCGATACGCTTGAGCGCTATTTCAAGTCCGAGGCTGCGAAAGTCCCGCAGCCGCAGGTTGCCATCAGACCGGATGCGCGCGCGAAATATGACTATGTGGTTCAGGTGCTGGCCAGCGCACAGCGCAACCGCATCGAGAAGATGGGGTTGATCGGCAACGAGCAGTTCGAGTAGTCGCTCTCCGAACCAGGGCATCCGCCCGTGCTGCGATACCAGCCCCGCCACAGACCGTCCGATTGATGGCCAGTTCAGCGCTTGTTCACTCCGCTGAGGGAGTATCTTGCGCAGCACCGGTCGCTGCTGACAGGGAGACCCGGACCATGCGAAACAGAAACTGCGCGGCCTTGGCTGCCGCAATCACCACCCTGACCCTTTTACTGGGTGGGCTGACCGCAGCCCCCGCACTGCAGGCTGCAGACCAGCCACCTGCGGCGGGCAAAATCAGCAAGAAAGTCATGAAGCCACTGAAGGCTGGCCTGGATCTGGCCAATCAGGGCAAGTACCCGGAAGCCGAAGCCGAACTCCGCACCGCAGCGGCCATTGAGGACAAAACAGCGTTCGAGCAGTTCCAGGTCGATGAACTGCTCGGCTTTGTGGCCCTGAAGCAGGCCAAGTACAAGGACGCCGCACAACTCTACGAACGCGGCCTGGATTCCGGTTTTCTGCCCGCAGAACAGGTCAACGACCGGCTGAGGCTGCTTGCACAGCTGTACTTTCAGCCCGATCTCCGCGACCTGAACAAGGTTGTCTCGTATGGCAACCGATGGCTGGAAGCGAGCGGCAAACGTGACCCGATCATGCTCGGACTGGTCGGTCAGGCCAGCTACTTCAAGGATGATTTCAGCACAGCTGCCAACTTCATGAAGGAGGCGGTGACCGGTGCGGTTGCCGCCGGACAAAAACCCGAGGAGAACTGGCTGCTGATCCTGCAGAACTCCTGCGGCAAACTCCGCAACGATCCCGGGGTCATCGATGCCACGGTCGAACTGGTGCGCTACTTTCCGCGCAAAGAGCACTGGATAAATCTGTCTGCCAGCCTCCTCCGTCAGGCCAGCAACAAGGAACTGGAGATACTGCAGGTGTTTCGCCTGCTGTCTGCAGTAGACGCAATGGACAGCGCTGACGATTTCACCGAGGCCGCCAACGTGGCACTGCGGTCCGGCTCACCGGGTGAGGCGCTGAAGTTCATGGAGCGTGGCTACGCATTGAAGATTCTTGATACCAGCGGCGACAAGCAGAAGAGCCAGCAGATACTTGATGATGCCAAACGGCAGGCTGGCGATGATCGCAAGGCACTTCCGCAGTTCGAGAAGGAGGCACTGGCCGCAAAGCTCGGTGAAGCTGATGTGAAGCTTGGTGAGGCCTTCCTGAGTTACGATCAGCCGGCAAAGGCCCTCGAAGCCATCCAGCGCGGGATAAAAAAGGGTGGGGTGAAGAGTCTTGATGACGCCAATCTGTCACTGGGACGGGCTTTTCTGGCTACCGGCAACCGTGCAGAGGCAGCGACGGCCTTTGGCCAGGTCAAGAAGCCAGACTACTCGCTGCTGGTAAGGCTCTGGTCGATCTACGCCGCACAAGAACCCTGAATATTGCAAGCGCCAGCGGCGGCTGCCACTGGCTGACAACACTGAATCCGGAGGCAGTGCCCAAATGCTCAAGAAATCCCTGATGGTTCTTTGTCTGGCCGCGAGCGTGGCTATTGGCCTTTCTGCCAGCCTGCTGATCGTACCGGCGGCCCATGCGCAGGCAGCACAAGCCAAGGTTGGCCCGAAAGTCGGCCAACTGCTGCAGGATGCGCTGAACGCCAGCAAGCAGAAAAAGAACGGCGAGGCGCTGGCCAAACTGAAGGAAGCTGATGCGGTCAGCGGCAAGAGCGGTCTGGAACAGCTGAAGATTGCCGAGATGTAC